>JAFSXO010000376.1 GCA_017444045.1 bacterium
AGTTAGCGTACATTATGCGTAACACCGCAATTCCCCAACAACTTTGGCCACCCCCTCTGTCGCTGGCGCGACTTCTCCCCCTGCCATCCTTTAGGGGGAGTTAGAATGGTAGGCTAGCTGACGCTAAGTTACCGACATTGATAATTAGCCTAAGAACATTCTAACGCCTTATTAGCTTGCCTATTGCGCTAATTCGAATATAATATATGCAGTATCTGTAAAGCCCCAGGCGCGTTGCCCAGCAACGATTATTAAGTACGTGGGCTATCAAATTTTGGTGTTACGCCTTTAACCTATGGCTTTGTATAACACCAACGACAACAAGCAATACGTCAGCAAGAATAGCTGTCTATTTGCAAGCTGTGGAAGAGCAACACCAGTTCTGCCTAACAGCACACCTGCAGAAAGGCAATTATTGCCTATCACGCCCCCTAACGCCTAACACGTTCAATAGGCACTTTCTAAGCCAGGACAACGCTGCCACCGCAGCGAGAAAAGGAGCAAGTCTAATGGCATATTCTCATAATGACTCAGAGGAGCTGAACAGCATGAACCAGCACAACGAAAGCGAAAGCGACGGCATTACATCCAGCGACGCGGCCCAAGAGGACACACCGTCAGACAGCGGCGCTCCCGCAAACAAAGCGCAAGAGCAAGCAGAAGATACTTCGACAGATACATCCGCCGAGGAAATGCCAGCCTTTGGGACTAAGCAGGCTCCTCCATCCGTCATGTATTCAATTGCCTATGATCTGCAGACAGAAGCGGAGTCTGTGCAGACGGAGGCGCGCGCTTTGGTAATGGAAGCTAAAAAGCTTCTGCACAAAGCGGAATATATGCAAAAGAAAGCCAACAGAATGCTGAAACAAGTGAGTTGGCTGAAGGCAGAAGCGGACAGCCAACTGCTTAACCAGGACGCTCAGCAAGCTGAGGAGGGGATACGCCAGAGCGCAGCCGACTACAAGGCCTATTGTGAGCAGCGGAAAAGCGAAGAGAGACAGTACCAGGCTGAGCTTGAATTACTGAAAACAATAAACGGAATAATTGCTGGTACAGACAATTCGCAGGATGATACAGACGATTCACAGGCTGATTCAGACCCTCAGCAAAGACAGGAAAGACCGCACCTTGAGACAGACGAGCCCGCACCAATTATGGAGTTTCACAGCCATTCGGAGAGCCAACAGAAAAGAGCGAAACTGAAGCCCCAGAGAAGAACGACACGGCCTCTCTGCGGGGACGACGAACTCACGCCCGCTGCGGAGTCACGCAACAGTTTGGAAGGCACACCTGGAAGAGCGGGACGGCTGCGTAAATCGCGGAGAATGGACTATCGTGAGCCCCTTAATACTTCAGAAGGAATAATGACGAGCACAGACGAGTCTAAGCCTAAGTCCAAGTTACAGCACAGAGCAAAAAGAACGTACCGCAGAACTGATAACCCTACACCAGATTATGAACCACAGCAGGGCACGGAAAACACACAAAAAAGAACGGAATGGCCTTTCTATGGAGAAGACGTCTATGGAGAAGACGAGCTCATTACCGGTTTGGAGTCGTGCTTCTTGCGGGAAAACACACCTAGAAGAGCGCCGCGTTCGCACTGGGGTACAGAGGAGCCTAAGCCAACTACGGAATCCCGTAGGAGAAGGGGAAGCACACCGCGGAGAACGGATTGGCCGTACTGTGGAGAAAGAGAGCCCAATCCCTTTGATGAATACCAAAACAGTTTGAGAGACACGCCGAGAAGAAGGCCACATCCGCGCTGGAGAACTGACGAGACTGCATCAGCAGAGACATGTCTGAGACCGTCAGGACCCATAAGAAGAGCGGGCAGGACGCACCGTAGGCCAAACGCCGACAGCAATGGTTCACAAGAATACGCCGCTCATTCCAAGCTATTTATCGAATATCTAAATTCCGGCGAAGAAGCTCGTAAGCTCATCCGCCGCCGCAACAATGATGCGCATTTTTATTCCAACGCTGAAGACTGCAAGGCCTTCTTAGAAGCGCGCGGTCTTCTCGCGATCAATCCCTACCAACTGGACCCGGACTTTATCGAGAAAGAGAAGGTAATTCACTGGGGCATCTTCGGAGTTTCCGATACGCCGTCTAGCGAGGACTCCGGCCACTGCATTTCCATTTGGGGCGCTTCCGCTGGCGCAGACAGCGATAGCGAAAATGGCACACCACATGGTAAGTGGTATCTCCATCCTCTATTTTTCATAACGGGCAAAGATGAATAATAGCTTGCCTTTGGTTGCCAACAGCGCAAACATGCAGGTAAAGAAAGCGCCAACAAGCGCCTAATTTAACGGCATTGTCCAACACGGCAATTCCGTTAAATTGTCCAATTTGCAAATATTAACCAGGACTGGATTAACATGAAAGTTAAGCATACCATAACGGCCTAAATTTACAACACAACAGCCATAACGAGAAAGCAAAAGACGGCGTTGCACCCAGGGTGCGACGATATTGTGAGGTATTAGTCGATGGGCATAAATAATAACAGCATTAATGCTGACAGTTTTCAGCAGCACAACAATTGCAGCAACCAAATATCGCGTCTTGAGATAAGCGCGGGGATTTTGCCAACCAGCGTTCCCCGATCCTGCAAAACAGAAGAGAAACGACTGGCCGCCAAACAAATCGAAGGCGAAGACTACGAAACGCCAGCACATCTCTATGCACGGCGGCACGAGGCATATCAGCGATTAGCTGGATTCTTAATCGCGCAAAACTTGCGAAAAAACGCTTGCTAGGTGCATATTTGCTCTTGCTGCCAGAGGATTAACGGCAGCGTTTATATAATACTGAGTCCGAAAATATAAGCATCGCACTACAAGGGATAATCAGAGGTTTCTATGAGCATATCAAATATCAATTCAGCTTTAGCTCCTTCAGCCAATTCGCAGCTTAACCCCACAGGCGCCAATACCGCTCGCGCCGACAAGGAAGCTGCTTCGGCACAGCAGGACACCCTGGAGCTGAACGCTCAGGAGATGGACGATATATCCGAGCTGGTGCGCTTAGCTGGCGGCCCCAACGCCAAAATACCCAGCTATACGATGGTCAAGGGCACCAACGGTGACGACACTATCGGCGTCAGCAACGGCGAAAACGGCGGACTGAACATCACCATCAACGGCAAGACCACCGCTTATACAGCCAAGCAGGCAGAAAAGCTAATCATCGCCGCCGGCGACGGTCACGACCGCATCAAGGTAGATTCCGATGTAACCGCCAATCTGCTGATCAGCGGCGGACGCGGCTTTGACAACATCGAAAGCGGCGCGGGTAACGATATCATCGTCGACAATCTGGGGCAGAACTACATCGACGCTGGAGCCGGCAACGATAAGATAATCGCCAGGGGCAAGGATCTTCAGGACCCGCCCACCCTTTCCGTGGCCTTCGGACGCGAGATAAACGGCAATATTATCAGCGGCGGCGCGGGCAACGATTACATCGAAGGCAGCGGCTACAACGATGTACTAGCCGGAATGAACGGCGACGATATGATATTCGCCCACGATGGCGATGATGTTATCCTGGCGGGCCAGGGACGCAATTACGCCGATGGCGGCGCGGGCAACGACCACATCGAGAACCAGGGCGCCCAGGGTATAATCATGGGCGGAGAGGGCAACGACTATATCGATGTCTGGCAGCCGGCAAAAGCGATCGTCGATAACCAGGGCGAGAATATCATCGAGGCCTCGGTCAGCGTAGACTTTTTAATCGCCTCTCCCGAGAGCAAGGTCACCGTACACGAGACGCCCAAAACGCTGCAGAATTAAACCAGACTGAATACTGGCAAGTCCTCTCATCAGGAGCATTGCCGTAACACATGCTACCGCAGCGGAATAATTATGATTATCGACTTCAATGGCATCCAGCCGATAACAGTCCCCGGCATGAACGATGGAAGCGGAACCATGACGGCCCGCATGCATAACGATGCCTCCTACCGTATAATCCAGACCATCATCCATCCCGGCAGCTCCATCGGCCTTCACAGGCAGGAGTCGGGAGACGATCTGAATTACGTCATCAGCGGAGCGGGCAAGGCCATATGCGACGGGCAAGAGGAAGAGCTAAAGCCAGGCGTCATGCACATCTGTCCGCAGGGTTCCGAGCACTCCATCATCAACAGCGGAGATGAAGACCTCATTATATTGGCAGTTGTCGTAAAAAAATGAGCATTGGCATAGTATAGATTTGCGAGGCGGTATATGTTAGCATTATTTATTAACGGCGGTCCCCGGAAGAACTGGACTACGGTTAAAATGCTCGAAAGTGCCATGAAAGGCGCGAGGGATGCGGGCGCCGAGACAGAGCTAGTTCATCTTTTTGACTATGAATACAGCGGATGCAGGTCTTGCTTTGCCTGCAAGCTGAAGAACAGCAAAACAAACGGCATCTGCGCCATCAGAGATGCCATCCGGCCTCTGCTTGAGAAGTGCTATGAAGCTGATATCATTGTAATAGGCAGCCCAGTTTATCTCAGCAATCCGACTGGAGCTGCAAAGTCCTTTATGGAGAGACTGATCTATCCTCTATTGTCGTATAATCCCAAAGCAAACGAGGCCGGCGAAATAGAGAGCAGCATCCGCAAGAAAAAAGTGCCCACGGCCATGATCTATTCTATGGGAGATACCAAGGAGCACACCGATCAGCTGCAGTATCCTCTGATACTGGGCGAATACGCCCGCTTTATGAAGATGGCTTATGGAAGCGGAGAGATCCTTTGCACCTACAGCGGCTATCAGTTCGACGACTATTCAAGATATGATTTGCTTGACGGAGTCCAGGAATACAAAACAAAATACCGCGATGAGCAGCTTCCGAAGGATCTGGACGCGGCATACGAGCTGGGGAAACGGCTGGCGGCTTCCTGCCGTTTTCAATAAACTAAGCGTTAAGCAGCCAATCCGCCAGATCCACGATCCGAATGCCTTCATAATCAGTCTCCGCATGGTTGGTTCTCGCCAACAGCAGCTTAGGATAAGCGTCTCTAATCTGCAGTAGCGGAGCCGTTTCCCGGGCAAACGTCTTTTCATCGGCGATATTGTCAGATACCTGAATATACAATTTCTCACTGCGCTTCACCGCCACAAAGTCAATCTCTTTTTTATACAGAATCCCGGAATAAACTTCGTATCCGCGCCTCAAAAGCTCGACAGCGACGATATTTTCCAGCACCCTGCCGTAATCCATGTTTTTAGTGCCCAGCTTGGCGTAACGGAAGGCATGATCGCTCAAATAATATTTATCGTTAGAAGCCAGATATTTTTTGCCCCGAATGTCGAATCGGCGGACTTTGTAAAAAGCAAAAGCCTGACAGAGATACTGAATATAAGCGCTTATGGTTTTATGGTTAATTTTATCCATATTCACAGTTAAAGCATCAGCAATATTCCTGGACGAAGAGAGATTAGAAATGTTGTCCATGAGGTAATCGCTTACCCTGTCCAAAAGCGCCGCATGGCGTATTTTATACTTTTGCCGAATATCGCGCAGTATCAAAGTATTAAAAATGTCTGCGATATAGTCGTATTTGGCCTCTTGCTTGCGGTACAGATACGATCCGGCCATACCGCCTTCCATAATATAACGGTCTAAAGCCTTATATGGTTCGTGCAGCTCATAATACAGCATAAATTCCGCCAATGAGAACGGATACACCTTTATTTCAAAGGTTCGTCCGGTGAACAAGGTAGCCAAATCTGAACTGAGCAAAAACGCGTTAGAGCCGGTGATGTAAATATCGTATCGTTCCGAGGCATGCAGCCCATTCAGCGCTTTTTCAAATTCCCGGCACATCTGCACTTCATCG
>JAFSXO010000377.1 GCA_017444045.1 bacterium
AGTTAGCGTACATTATGCGTAACACCGCAATTCCCCAACAACTTTGGCCACCCCCTCTGTCGCTGGCGCGACTTCTCCCCCTGCCATCCTTTAGGGGGAGTTAGAATGGTAGGCTAGCTGACGCTAAGTTACCGACATTGACTACCACTCCTGCTCATCTTGAGCCTCCTGCTGTGCAATGCAGCTCCAGCATCATCGGACTGGCGAGCTCCCAACAGCATTCAAGGCGACACAGACCTATACGCCGACCTTGACGGAGACGGGCATATCGAGCGCGTCGTTCTCGTGCCTTCCACCAGCTCTGCAGATGATCCCAGCTACAGCGACTATGTACACAAGCATCACGAAGCCCCCACTGGGCGCTCATTAGTTCATAATCTGCGCAAGGTTAACGGACAGGTATGGGGCGATATAATCGTATTTGCTGGCACCGATGATGATTATTTGTCGAAGGGCAAAACTGATTCAGAAACATGGCTGTACATGCTCAGCGATTCTTATTGGTATGAATACAAAACGGCAAGGCTCGAAACCTGCCCAGGCGGTATGCGCATAGCAGAGTACTTAGAACCCCAGAAGCTCTAAGTTTAATCTAGCGCTTCCTGCTCCAGCTTGCAGTTATGCTCCAGCATATACCCAGTCAGCGCGGCGAACTCCGGATAATCGCCGCCCAGCCTGCGCAGGCGCTGCGCATCGCTGCTGCTCAGCGGCTTGGCCAAAGCCAGATTGCCGCTCAGAGTAGCAATATCCATTTTATAGGGCCGAAAATCGATCCCCGTCTTGCGGCGCAGATGCAAAAGAATATACAGCCCTCCCGCATCTATGTCCCCGTAATGCCAGAACTGCTTCTGACCGTTCTGAGCGTAAATTCTCTGAATAAAGCGGCGCCGCACCGCATTGTGATAGCCGCCTAAATAAATAGCAAAGCAATCATCGTCCGAAAAGGCATTAAAGGTGGTAAGGTTTTCAATGGTCATCACCCTAGATGCCGTTATCTCTATACTGCCGATGCCGTCCAGCAGGGCCGACGAAACGCCTATATCACCGGAAAGCTGGCGGCAGTCTAGGCGCTGGCCAGAGATGTCGAGTATGCCCCCGCCCTTAAAGAATACATGGCCTGGATTGCGCACGATGTTCAGTTCTTCCAATATAGTTTCCCTGTCTGGCGCCTCTCCATCGGGATAATCGCCGTACTCCATAAGAATAGCTATGGTTTTGGCCTTCATAGCGCCGAAAGCCTTAGAATCGCCCAGCACCCGCACCGAGAAATCCCGCTCATAGGTCTCCTGTTCCACACCCTCAATCGCGCCAAGAACTTTGAGCAGATTTGTTAGCTCCTCAGCGCTGTCGCAGTGGCGCAGCTTTTTGTTCTGCTGCAGACGCTGCAGCTGATCGGCACAGTATCGGCCCACGATGTCCCCGCGCTGAGAATAGGGCAGCAGCAAATCCTGGGCCTGCAGCTGTTTTTGGCGCTTGGGAATGCGCCCCACCCGCCGATAAGCTAAATCCAGCTGATAGAGATTAAGATAAACGCGGCGCACCACCCCGCTTTTCAGACGGTCCGCCTCCGCCAGGCCAGCGCACTCCAAATCCTGTACAGTTTGATTGATCGCTGTATAGGTATCATAATCAGCGTCATCGGCATACTGAGGCACGACCTTGGCGGGTTCCAGCGAAAAGCGCTGGTTTCTCGCGTTGTCTCCAGAAAAACTGCGGCTGCGCTCGTATTTGTCGAGCAGACAGTCTAGGAATAGCTTTTCATAGTTTGCCGAACTGTTCACCGAAATCGAACCTCTCCACCACACTGCTCGTACCCTGGCGCTCCGCCAGCAAAATAGTATCGACACGCTCGCCGATGACATCCATCTTCGCGGGAGGAGTCGCCAGTATTACCTGCAGCTTCAGCTGCTTAAAAAACTCCATCATGCTGGCGATGCGCTCATCGTCCATCTTGTCAAAAGCCTCATCGAACATAATAAGGCGCACGGTGTCCCCGGAGCTGTAAATCTGGCTGAACGAAGCCGCTATAGCCACATAATAAGGCGTCTGCGTCTCCCCGCCGCTTTTTTCTCCGCATATCTTGGAGAAAAACTGGTAGCTATTGTCGGCTTG
>JAFSXO010000378.1 GCA_017444045.1 bacterium
CTCGAACGGTAATGGCAAGAAAAACCTGTCTCAGGTGTGCGGCGCTGGCTTAAACGACAACGCAGGCTCCATTGGTTTGCCTCAGAACGGTCAGAACTCTAACTATGATCCCAAGAATGCAAACTTTGTAAAGATTAATCAGAATTACCAAGATGGTACACAGGATGGATATGTTTACCAAAAGTATTCCACGCGCGAAACATATCAGTCCTTTGCCAGAGAAATGTCTCAGAAGCAGGGTGTTAAGGGAACAAGCTTGTCCTTTGACATCGGCGGAAAGATTGGAAAGCCTAACTCTGAAGCTAGCGGTGTCTACGTTAAATCGCTTCCTTCCAACAAAAATATTGTTCCCGACGTTTACTCCTTGGGCAGTTCTAAGGATATGCGCCCCTGCTTTGCCAAAATCGTGGTCGAGCTCGGTGAAGGCGATAAGGTAACGGTTTATAAAGAGAATACCTTAGCCAATCGTACAGCTAAGCTGTGGTCTGGCAAATCTGCCGATATCAAGAATGGTATCATTTCGGTTAATGGCGGCAATGTCGAGGTTCGTTCCGAGACCGACAACAGTGGTAAGGCCAAGAATTTTACCGGTGATATCACCATTGTAGCCGATGTCGATGGCGGTCGCGAGGACTCTCTGGCTTATTCTAAGTTTACCGATCCCAAAACGAGCAATGGTAAAGGTCAGGCGATTAAAGACGGAACCTCCATTTATTCTGACCTTGCCCGTGACTATCAGGATTTGCATCCCAACGAGCCGCCGCCGTACCAGCTTGCCAAGCTTGTCAGCGCAGCTAAGAAGGATAAAAAATTAAATATGAATGATGATAAATGTGTGCTAGAGGCTAACAAAGGTAGGAATAAAGATGCCTATGTATGGCCAACACCGACATCAGAAGCGGTAGAGCGTGAAGGCAATATCTTCATCACTAGCGACATTCAGTGCGGCACCTCTAACGGTAAGCGCGGCGCCGTCGGCATCATTGCTAAAAACTACGTATCCCTCAACGATAAGACAGCCCTTAAGAAGGGTAAGAACGCTGCCGACCAAACTCTGAACATTGAGGCTATGCTGTTCAGCTTCGACAAGTCCGTGCAGTTTGACTGGGACAACAGCGCAAACTTTGGCATCTCGAACGATACCTTTAAAGCTCTTCAGAAGAATGCCAAAAATCGCAAGTTCAATCTGACCGGTTGCGTCGTTAGCAGCAACCTCGATATCGAAGGCAGCGAGGAAGGTGAGAAAAAAGCTGGCGGTGTAGGTTATCTGAAGCAGGAAGAGAAGAGCAACGTCAGTCTTGAAAGCCCGCCTCCCTTCATGCCCGCCTATTCCGAGGGCGAAGCCCGTTGGGTAATTATCAGCTACGAGGACAAGGGTTCCCGCAACTGGTTCTAGACATAGTCTGACTAGACAATAAAAAATCTCTGCAGAGGTGCTTTGCCGCTGCAGAGATTTTTTTTGCGCATTATTGATTACAATGCTATAAGCTAGCGATTATCTAACCTGTTGACATCCTGCCTCCCTAATGATGCAATGTAAATGTTTCCTCAACTTATAAGCATTAATTGGCTGTCACAGGAGGGAGAATACTGCTGCCGAATTTTCAATAATTTGAAGGCTAGCATTATCTGTTTGGGAAAGTCTGAGGCTATTAGCGCAATGCATGGAGTTAAATGGGATCTAACGCCTTTTTTACGGAGTTCCGAAGATGCTGATCAGGCTGCATTTGTTGAGCAGCTGCGTGGCGATATATGCAGCCTGCTGGAGAGGGCGCACGGCTGGGATAGGGAGCTGTCTATAACGGAATTAGCCGAAGCGTTTCGGCTGCTTGAGGCGCAGTCAGCTTCGCTGACCCATATAGTCTCTTATGCGCTTTGCCGTCGTGCTGAGGACGTGCATAACGAGGCCGCGCATCTGCTGAGCGCGCAGGTTAGCGAGCTGCAGGCTCTTTACGCTCAGGCAGAGGTGCTGTGTATATCTAAGCTGCGCGGTTTTACCGATGAGGATTGCCGTGAACTGGCGCAGGCTCTTAGTTTATCCGATTATTGCGTCAGGCGCTGGCAGCATATAGCGCACTACAGCATGGATACAGAGCTTGAAGCGCTGCAGGCTGAGCTAAGCGTAACTGGCTTTAGCGCCTGGGAGCGTCTGTACGAAAGCATCGCCGGGCGACTTGAATTCGATTACAGCGATAGCCAGGGCGAGGTTAAGCATACCTCTATGAATTCTAAGGTAAGCCTGCTTGAAGACCCAGATCCTCAGGTGCGCAGAAGTACATTAGAGAATTCAAATCTGGCCTGGCAGCAGGTGGGAGATGCTGTTGCCGCCTGCCTCAATAATATCGCCGGCCATCGCCTTAAGATTTTGCAGAGGCGGGGAGTTGAGCACCATCTGGACAATGCGGCCTTTGAAGCGGGTTTGGAGCGGCGTACATTGAGCGTTATGCAGGATACTGCCGCCGAGCTCCGTCCGGTTATGCGCGATTATCTAAGGGCGAAGGCCAAGCTGTGCAATCTGTCTAGGATGGGCTTTCAGGACGTTCTGGCGCCTGCGGTTACAGGTGAGGCAGAAGAGCCATATTCCTGGGAAAAAGGATGCGAAACAGTGCTCGCGGCGTTTAGGAGCTTCTCCCCTGAGTTCGCCGATTTCGCGTCTATGGCGTTGGCTGACAGTTGGATAGACTCCCAGGAGCGCACTGGCAAGGCGCCAGGAGGTTTTTGTACCAGCTCGCCGCTTATCGAGGAATCGCGTATTTTTATGACCTATCGCGGCAATTATGGCGATGTCTCCACTTTGGCGCATGAGATCGGCCACGCTTGGCATGAATGGCTGCTTAATGGAGCCCGCCAGTTCGAGCGTGTGTATCCGATGACCTTAGCTGAGACGGCTTCGACCTTTGCCGAGCGAGTGCTGGGTGATTATGTACTGAATTCGCCAGAGCTTTCCCGGGCGCAGCGCCTGTCCATGCTAATGCGCCGCTTGGACGATGGAGTTACTTATCTGCTCAATATCCCC
>JAFSXO010000379.1 GCA_017444045.1 bacterium
ACCGGCTTTGACGTGAATACTGAGATAGTACCAGAATTATGGTGGTAATGATACCACAGCGCCCCTGCACCAGCCAGCACTGCTAAAACTATTAATACAGTAAAAAAGCGCTTCATCGGTTATTCCTCTCCTCCGGGGACATCAGGAATGGCATCCAGCTCCACAGGCTCCAAGCCTTCCGGCAGATTATCTAAATCATCGACGCCAATAGCCCGCAGCAATTCCGCCTTCGCCTCGTGATAGGTGTTGGCCGCCGTTACGTAGCTCAGCTGCGCCTCGGCCAGCGCAACCTCAGCATCGGAGACCTCTACGGCCTGCCCAACGCCGACCCGATAGCGCGCAGAAGCCAAGCGATAGCTCTCCTTTGCCTTGGCCACCCCTGACTTTGCGGCTTCAACGCCAGCAGCAGCCTGGCGCATTAATACAGACTTTGACATAACCTCGCTGTAAATGCTCAGACGCTTCTGCTCAAACTGCTCGGCCAATTGATAGGCTACAGCCTGAGCAGACAGTTTTTCATACTTGCTAAGAAAGCCATCAAACAAATTCCAATTAAGGCTTACCCCAACATTCCAGGTGCCGTCAAAGGGGGTAAGAGAACCGCTCTCGCTGATTCCAGCGCTGGCGCGCAGCGAGGGATACCTGTCGGCATCGGCTAGCTCCATAGCGCAAAGCTGCGCTTTAAGCTGAGCCTGCATGGCCAAAAGCTCGGCTCGACAGGACAGAGCGACCGATACCATTTGCGCTTCGGTTAGGTCTATGCCGCGGTCCCAGTACGGATCCAGAACTAAGCGATAAGGCCTATGGCTGGGCTTGCCCATAGCGGTATTTAGGGCAATCCAGTCCTCGGCCAGCCGAGTTTCTTGGGAGATCACTTTTAATTCAGCCTGGGAAAGATCGCTTTCTGCTGTAGCTACATCTATACGCGCTTTAGTGCCGCCTTCATACAGTCCCTGAGCCTGCTTCAGACGAAGCCTTCTGTTGTCTACAGTCTCCCGCATAACATCCAAATTAACCTGATCTGAATAAGCGGCAAACCAGGCCTTGCGCAAGGCCAGAATGGTATCTAGCCTCTGGCTCTCATAATTCGCCAGAGCAGCCACTTCATTAAGCTCAGCCCTGCGGATGCGCCGTTTGCGGCTATAATCATAAAGCGTCTGGCTAAGCGACAGCTGGACCCCTAGATTTGAGCGGACATTTGTTCCAGTGCTTATCTTAACTATGCCCTCGGCGCCGCCATTAGTATCTACATACGTTCCGTCACTCGAATCGTTCAGCGTTCCGCTAGCCGACAGATTGCCAGAAAGACCGATGGTTGGATACAGATTGGCCTCAGCCTGTTTTATAGCATAATGGGAAGACTTAGCCGAATATCTGGTGGCTTTTAGACCATGATCGTTAGCCAGAGCCTCTTTTTCTGCTTCGGCTAAGGTCAGCACATTGTCGTCAGTAAGTTCAGCATCGCGGTACTGTTTAGACAGCCGATCTAAGCGCTGCTGCGACCACTCCCAAACCGGAGCCATATGATTCTCGATAGACGGTATGCCTTCATTTAAAACACCGCCCCTGGCTTCTGCCTGGCCATAGCCAGAGTCTAGTTCATAAGAGGCGGAGAGCGTTACTGGTCTGGCTGAAGCCGGATTTGCCGCATCCTGAGCGTCGGCAGGCGTAGCCAGCACTGGCAGTGCGAGCATAGCGCTGCCCACCACGCCCAGTGCGATGGCGTCAATTATTCTGCCGACAAGCAAACGGCTGGCCCTGCCATAATCATCATTCAAGAGAATATTACCTTTACCCACAAAATAAAATCCTTCAGGAAGCGCTGATCGTTAGCTATAAAATATGATACTTCCCCTAACTGATTTTTAAATCCTTTATAAGAGAAGCTATTTATACTGAATGTCGGTAGCCCAGCGCCATCTGACCTGACAGCATTGCGCCTATAAGCTAGCTTGGGCAGCAGCACATCCTAGCTTCGCTCGGAGCTGTCTTTGGCGCTGCAAGTCGAATCGGGCTGGCCATGATCGAGCAGCGGCTCTATGTGGCGCATTACCAGCAGGCACAGCCAGGCGTATATGGGGATATGCAGACTCTGAGTTATAAGTGCCTGAATAAGCAAAGTCTGATAGGCCAGCCAAAGCGGATGGATCGGAGCGATCAGCAAAATAAAAGCCGGCACCAGCAGAAACTTAGTAATACTCTGCCCAATGGCAATAGCGGTAAAATAAGACCAAAAGCTCGGCGGGCTTTGTTTGACGATAAGAGCTGGTATAGCGCCTGTTAAAGCTTGGGTTAGGGTAAAGCCGGGAAAATACATTTTCCCGCGGGGGAACAGCATACACTCCAGCACATCGCTTATCGCGCCTACCCAAAAACCAGCCTTAGGGCCTAAAATTAATCCCGACAAAATAATGGGCAAGGCGGCAAAGCGCAGAATCCCCCCTCCTATAGGCGGAAGCGGAACAGCCTGAAAAGCCAAGGTAATGGCGACAAACATAGCCATTTGGGGCACATTAAGATTATGTCTCATACATGTTTAATGCCGTTAACTTAGCGTTAGTTTAGCTGATAGCATCTGGCCAAGGCTAAGCGCCGGCAGCCGCCATCTAAGGCAGGCGCCAAACGATCGTTTGGCGCCTGATAGACTTACTATCTCTCTGATAGACTTACTATCTCTGCTTCTTTATTCTTACCACTCTGCGGCCGCTATCGTGGAAGGAACGGTCGGAATAATTAGATCTGTCGGCATATCCGCCCTGCCGCTCGCGCCCGCCAAAGCCGCCGCGTCCTTCGCGGCCTCCAAAGCCTCTGCGCTCATCGCGCTGGCCATAGCCGCCGCTGCGCTCGCGATAGCCTCCACCGCCGCGGTGATCGCGTTTTCCACTGCCGCCACGATGATCGCGGCTACCCGCACCATTGCGACGCTCGCGTTTTCCCTGACCATGGCGAGATTCGCGCTCGCCATAGCCGCCCTGCGAGGCCCCTCCGCCATAACGGCCAGAGCGCCTAGACTCGCCATAGCCACCGCGCTGCTCGTAATTGCCATAGCTGCTGCGACGTTCCCATTCTCCCTGCCCATTGCGGCGGGAGCGTCCTTCATTTCTATAGCCATCGGCACGATCGTTATAATCGCGGCGACGATCGTAACGGCGTCGACTGTCGGCAGAGCCTTCACGGCGGGCATCCCGCCAAGCCTGGCGCGGCTTATCGACTGCAGACGAGCTCCTATAATCTGAACCAGCGCTACTGGCAGAAGGCGCACCATCAGCGTCATCCTGCTCATTCCCAGCATACTCACCAAAATCGTCCTCATAGATATCGTCGATATCGTCTAAATCTATGTCGGGAACGAACGCATCATTGTCAGAGGCAAACGCATCAGCAGGGCTTTCCGCTTCCTTAAGATCCTCTTCTGGCTCAGTTTGAGGCTGAGCGGGAGTGTTAGACGATGCCACATCTACATTGTCGCCTTCGGCCTCGGAGGCCAATGCTGAAAAATCGACATCATGAGAGAACATACGCCCAGTCTCTGGGGAAGAGCTATCAGGTGCCGGCTGGACAGAACTGGCCGCTGGCTCAGCATCGCCGGCATTTACAGGCAGCCCCTTAGAAGCGGCGAGCCGACGCTTAAAATCCTCTTCCAGCTCTTTAGTTTCAGCATCGCTGACAGCCGGCTTGCGTTCGCGAGAACGGAGCAAAGAGCTACCCAGATCCCGTTCCATGCCAGGCATTCTGCTCATTTCCTTAATGCTAACCCGTTTGCCCAGCGCGCTAGTATGCACCAAGCTGTTAACGCCAGCGGTGACCGCTTCGAGCAGATAGGGCGATACATTGGTGCGCAGCGAACAGGTGGGCGCCACGATCAGGCCCTTTAGCATATATTCATCTGAATACTTCTCAAAACGCTCCCGAATAATGCCGGGAGTATAATGGTGCAGGTTCTCGCCATCGATTCCGCCCAAAATCGGACGCTGCCAGGACACTAAGCCTTTAGCCAGACCTGGGCGCGTACGGAAATGCTCCCACGAAGCTGCCGCGCTAGGATATTCCTTAACCGATTCAAAAAAAACGCGATGCCCTTTAAGGCGCAAAATCGTGAAAGGCGTCTTTTTCTGTTCTCGCATAGCCTGGTCAGCGGTCTCAAGGATCATTTTATTGTATTTAAAGCACAGATTATAATGCTCTAGGGGATTAAAATGGTCGTAATCCGCCTCCGTAAGGCTAAAATAAATGCCATTAATATAAGGAGCAGCTTCTTTAATATAGCCTATAAGCGAGCTGGTAATGACCTCCAGGCCATACTTAATAATCTGAGGCCGGGAGCCTGCCGTTTTTATGAGATTATCAATGCCGACGAGACGCCCCAGTATTGTCCAGGGACTGTAAATGGTATCGACAATCCATTTCTGCTTGCCAAAAGCGGCTTGAATATTCTTCAAGGCAATCAGCTGATGGCTCCAGCAGCCCTCGATACCGCGCAGGGGCTTCATCTGCAGAATATCGCTTACGCGATCCATGCTCACTCCCTCGCGAATGGGATAGGGATAATCGTTCATCACCTTTATGAAGTCTACATCGAATTTACGGGCAAAGGCGATATGCACCGATGCAACAGCCTCACCGCTCATATGCTGCACGCCATAATGGTGCCAAAAGGAGAAGGGAGGACGATCGACAGGCTCGCCCTTCAAAACGTTTTCTAATCTTTCAATACTATCCATGAACAATACATTTCTTAATAGGACAATGCCGCTAACCTAGCTTTTTGCTAGCTTGAACGCTGAACAACAGCACAGCGCTAACGCATATGAATAAGCGCAAAACAATGCCACGACTATTAAGCTGTTGGCATCGGGCACAAAACTATTCTTTTTTACCTGCGATAAGCGCGCAGCCCTTATCTATCAGCTCGGAGACTTCCGCCGCGGGAATATCCAAATGCGACGCAATCTTATGGATAACGTTCAGCTCTGCATCGGCGAACTCGCCATCGGACATTGCCATAATGGCCATGGCCTGAATTAAATCCCGGCGATCCTGCATGTCGGGCAAATTATTGAGGAAGTCATTTGCGTTTACGGGATTCTTAATCAGTTCTCCAACAGCAAACACCTCTTCGGGATTGCAGCCTAGCTTGGCCAAAACTCCGCCCAGCATTTCGCGCTCGCCTTCTGCAATCTCGTTATCGGCCAGCATCACCTGAATGAGCCCAACAATCATACTAATCTCTTTTGGCTGCATAACCTACCTCCAAAGTTCTACCAAGCATCACCTGCAAAGTAATTATCAAACTATAGAAACTTCGCAGTTAAGCCCCTTCATCCCTTTTTATTACAACCTTGCCACTGAGCCAGTATCGTTAACTTAAGCAATGGCCAATTGATCCCCATTATAACTCCCCCTAAAGAATGGCAGGGGAAGATGTCGCGGCTGCGACAGAGGGAGTGGCCACAGCTGGCGGAAGAATCGAGGTTTAACGCAAGGTGTACGCTAACTTATACGCTAACATACAACGCAGCGCCAACTCACATGAATAAGCATAACCAATGTCACGACTCTTTAAGTTAATGACATTGGCCACTGAACTAAATCTATAAAGGTAGAGTGCTGATAAATGGCGTAAAACAGCAGACTGCTGCATATAAGTGCGCCACGAAAAACAGAGAGTCCATTGGAGTATGAAATGTCAGCCCTTCCCGTGTCCCCCCAGTTAGATGTTATGCTCATCCACCAGGAGAGCTTTTACGTGATCGACGGTTACCAGGTTAACTTGGGTGTGCTTTCGCCGGGTGCGGCTCTAAGTCAGCATGGCTACAGCGTGCGCGTGATGAGCAATATGGACCTCTATTTACTGCGCAACAGCCAGATCGAGCGTATTTTTAGGGGAATGCGACCCGCCATCGTGGGATTTTACACGATGACAGACAACATCCACCACGTCGTCCGCCTAGCTAAGCGCATAAAGCAGTGGCTGCCACAGTCAAGGATAATAGCCGGCGGGCCGCTGGCTTCAGCGCTCGGCAGCTCCATAGCAGCCTCCTTTCCCTTCGATTACATCATCAGAGGAGAAGGAGAATACAGCCTACCCCAGCTGGCAGATTACCTAATACACCATAACGGCAGCCTAGACAGCATCCCCGGCCTAATATATTGCCAAAACGGCCAATACATACAAGGCCTGCCCCCGAAGTTTATTGACGACTTAGACGCCCTTCCCGACCCCGACCGCGATTTAGTGCAGCGCACCTCGCGCCTCAACATATCGTCGGGCCGCGGCTGTCCCAATTCCTGCACCTTTTGCTTCCAGGCCGTCCACGGCAAGGGCTACCGTTTCAGATCGGCAGAGCGCGTTTTTCAGGAGATATCCAGCAATATCGACAAATACGGCTACAGAGCCTTTGACATTATCGACGATACCTTTGTTGCCGAGCCGGACAGAGTGCTGCGCTTCTGCGAGCTTTTGCATGAATACCGCCAGCGCACGCAACGCGATTTCATCTGGTACTGCGAAGCGCGTGTAGACACCCTGTCAGAGCGCCCCGAACTGCTGCAGGCCATGAAGGATACCGGCCTGATCCGCCTGCAGGTGGGCATAGAATCTGGTGATACTGAAACCCTAAGACGCTACGGCAAACGCCTTGATCTGCCAAAGCTGCGCGAGCTGTGCCAGCTTATTAACGAGATTGACGGCATTTCTATCTTCGGCAATTTCATCATTGGAGGCCCTTACGAAACAGAAGAGAGCCTGGGCAAAAGCCGACAGCTGCTCAGGGATCTTCTCTATACCGCTCCCGGGCTTTTCGAGGCTAACACCGGCTTTTTGGCCCCCTACCCCGAGACTCCCATCGGACGTCGCCCAGATTTATTCGGATTAACCGTAGAAGACAACGAATATCTGACAAGCGTAACCCCTGAGGACTGCTATTGCAGCACTCCCAGCCTAACCCGCCCCCAGCTGCGCCGCCTACGTTTTGAGTTCTTAGAGGATATGGTCACCACGATGGCCAGCATGCTGCCCACCATCAGCAAGAAGCGCCTGCTTCAGCATTACCACTGGCTAAAGAATTACAACACCCAAACTCGCTGGCTAAATACGGTAATGCAGCCTCTGCCCGCGGTAAGCTCTTATTTCAAGTATTATGACAATTCGAAGTTCAGCGACCTAGACGGCATACCCGAGCGCGAGCTTTTCGAATGGATACCGCTGCGCACAATTTCCTCACTGCAATACGATCACAGCGACTGGGAGAATTACCTGCTCACCGGCTCCTACGAGGATGTAGCGCTCCGCGATCCCCTAGAGAAGGACATTTACGCCCTCTCGGTAGGCAAGCTGAATATTGGGGAAATGCTCCAGGCGCTCATACAGCGGCACAGTCTAAACCTAGACAGCCAGGAGCTTTGGGCGCAGCACGTCAGACCGCTGTTCAGACGCCTCGAGGATCACTTTCAGATCATCTTCCACGAATAGCCACTGGCATAGCAATGTCGGTAACTTAGCGTCAGCTAGCCTAACATTATGACTCCCCCTATAGGATGGCAGGGGGAGTTGTCGCGTCTGCGACTGAGGGGGTGGCCACAGCTGGCGGAAAAATCGAGGTTTAACGTATGCTGCATGCCAGCTTGTACGCTAATACAAAACGTAGCGCTAACGTACACGAATAAGCAATAACCAATGCCATGATTCTTAAGTTACTGGCATTGACTGGCATAGACTCTTTAGTTTGTGTCGTTTATGGCATTGGCAAAACACAGACTAAAATGACACGATTGCTAAAGCAGGAAGTTAACGCTTAGTATTCAAGTTCATAGATTGGATATGTCAGAGAATAATAACACTTTCAACCAACTGTTATCTAGCTTGCCGCCCATGGTTCAGCCTATCATCCGCCAGGCTATGGCCAGCGCTCCCCCCGATGTTCGCCAGGAGCTAATGCTCCAGTTCGACGCCCTACAAAAGCTCACCAGCAATAATCCGGCAGCTCTTACCGACCTACTGACCTTAGCCAAACGCCTGGGCTCTCCAGCCATACAGCCATTCTCCAGGATAGCCATCGTCGGCTCCATAAACGTGGGCAAGTCCACGCTGTTTAATGCTATGACTGCGGGAATCTGCGAAAAAGCGGCGGTATCACCCATACCAGGCACAACTAAAGAGAACCAAAACGGCGAGCTAGGACCGTTCACCCTTATCGACACGCCAGGCATGAACCACGGTGCAGATTCTGGCGCCCAGGAGAGCCAAAACGCCCTAGAAGCCTGCGAAAACAGCGATTTCATTATTGTCGTGTTCGATGCTTCGCGCGGAATTACCACGGGCGACCGCCAGATATATGGCTATATCACCACCTTGCAGAAGCCCTTTATAGTCGCTCTGAATAAAATCGATCTTATTGCCAAGTCTAACCTCACCGACATTATTAAATCGTGCGCCACTACTCTA
>JAFSXO010000380.1 GCA_017444045.1 bacterium
CATACCTCAGGCGTCTGTCAGTCCCAGGCACAGATGCTGCAGCCAGAGGCGCGCCTGGACATTGCTGCCCAGATGCTCGTAAGCCTCATTGATGCGCCGCAGATCCTTCTCCAGCCCCAAAGCTCCGCGCCCCTGCGCCAACGCCGCAAGCGCGTCCAGGCAGTCGCAGTTAACTATTTCGCTGTGGTCTGCCCCAGCCGCCAGAACCATAGCATCGCGATAATACGATGCAGCTATGTCTAATATGCCCGACAGATCGGGCTGAAATGCGGCCTCTTCCACCGCAGCAGCCTTAGCCGCGCTCTTGCTGGGAACCAATTCCTCCAAAGACAGGGCCAGCTCCAAGGCTTCCCACATATCGCTTCCCGGCAGCTGCGTCAGATTCCGCAAAACCTCCAGCCGGAACGCCCAAGAACGCTCATCCTGCAGCATCTGCAAGGCCCGGCCCGGCGCCCCGCCGCTTATGGCGGCCAAAACCTCTGCCCGCTGCGGCTCACAGCCTCTCTGCACGAGGGCATCTGCCAGCTCTGCGCGCTCAACGGCATTAAAGCGCACGACACAGCAGCGCGACACAATTGTGGGCAGAATGCTGCCCAGAGATTCAGCAATAAGTATGAGCACCAAATGCGACGGCGGCTCCTCAACCGTCTTCAGCAGCGCATTCTGAGACTGTTCGTTAAGCGCCCCGGCCTCATTAAAAGCGAAGAACCTGCAGCTTCCCTCATAAGGCATCGTCTGCAGATCGTCGATAATCTCGCGCACCTGGCCTATTATTCCGCGCTTGGCTCCCAAATTAACCAAACGCTCCGCATATTTGTAATCGGGATAGCTGCCCGATTCCATGCGCTGACAGGATGAGCAGCCGCCGCAGGGGCGCTCCCCAGAGCTGCTGCAGAATGTACACTGCGCCATCCAGCGGGCCATTAGCGACTTTCCGACTCCGCGCGGTCCCACAAACAGATAGCTGGGCGCCAGACAGCCTTCTGCTGCGCTCTTCAGCAAAAAATCGCGTATGTCCCTATGGCCGATTATCTGCATACAGAACGCCTAAGATCTCAGCATATCCAAGCTGACACACTGCTTAGGGTAGCGCTTCTGCAAAGGCTCGAGCAAGGCATTCAGCACATCCTCAGACACAGAGTCGGCGTCGCGATTAGCATTAACAACAACAAAACGCTTCTCACTGCGGGAAATAACATGCTCATAGCCCTTGCTGACGCGCTCAAAGAACTCCGGGCCCAGCATCTCCAGGCGGTCGACGGCACCGCCATTCTCGGCGTAGCGCTTACGCACCCTGCTAAAACCGCTGTCTATATCTATGTCAAGATACACAGTTATGTCGGGAACAGCCCCCCATGCGCACATACTATTAATGTCGTCCACATCGTTCAGCGGTATTTCATGACCAAAAGCCTGGTAGGCTACTGTAGCATCAAGAAAGCGATCGCAGATAACAATGCCGCCCTTTTCCAGCTGAGGCAGAATGACCTGGCAAATGTGCTGGCGGCGGGCAGCCGCAAACAGAAACGTTTCTGTAAGCGGATCCATTTCACTGAATTTAGGATCGATAAGTATTTCGCGCACGGCTTCGCCAATAGGTGTTCCCCCGGGCTCTCGGGTAAGAATGACCGGGAAGCCGGCTAAATCTAAGGCATAAAAAAGACGCCTGGCCTGCGTGCTCTTCCCCGCCCCCTCTAAGCCTTCAAAGGTAATAAACAAGCCTCTCTTTGCCATACGAATATCCCGCCTTCAGCATTATCGCAGCAATGCCAGCAACTAAGACTCCAATGTCATTCAGTTAACGTTTCGCAATTATATTTGCGCTGCACTAGCTTCCGCGCCGGCACTGCTTCGCTACGCTCAGAGGTGCCTTGCGCGGAACTAGTTACGCGCTTTGATCCGTTCACAGCGACCGTGAATAGTACCAACAAAGGCTTAACTAAATGACATTCCTTAAGAGTCACGGCATTGTCTATCGCAAAAGATAATTTTCGCTTCGCTATAAGGCTCCCCTTTGTGCTAATGTCGTTTAGTTAAGCAATGGCCAATAGATCCCCATTATAACTCCCCCTAAAGAATGGCAGGGGGAGAAGTCACGTTAGCGACAGAGGGGGTGGCCAAAGCAGTTGGGGAAATCAAGGTCTAACGCATGTCGTGGGCTAACCTGTACGCTAACGTACAACGCAGCGCCAACTCACATGAATAATCAGAACCAATGCCACGAATTCTTAACTAAATGGCATTGGTTATGCTCATTCAAGACTAAGCCGCACATATCTAAACGGTTCATTGCCATAGCTGCGCGCATTTATTCCGGCTGCCTCTGCCACCTTCGTCTGCAAACGGCGCAGCTTCAGCTCCTGGGGAGACAAATCTACAGGACGCCCGGTGCGCTTAACCGCCACTATGCCCCTATCCAGCTCCCGCTTCGCCAAGTCGCTGGGCGATAACGAGCGGACATGAAAAAAGTTCTCCAAAAAATTCTGCATCTGCACCCGGCTGTTGCCGCTAATATAGTGAACCGGCATACTGCGGCTGCGGATCGCCGCGAAAAACGGATCCTTGCGCCGGCCCACACCGCGCACCGTCAGCACCATGTCGCTGTCGTGCCATTCGCCCACCAGCTTAGCGTCGACACCCAGCGTATTGATCAGCCCCTGCAGGCGGTTGCGGCTGACCGCATAAGGATAAATGCGCACCGTCTGCTGGGCATCGGGCTGATCCGGAGGAAGCGGGGCCAAGCGGTACCCATCTTCGGCGCTGTCATCGCGGTATATATCGCGGCGCTCTCTCTGCGAGGGCGCACAATTGCTCCCCTCATCCCCTGTCTCATCTTCAGTCTCGTCGTCCAGCCAGCCAGCGGCGCGCATTTCCTCCAGCAGAGACTCGTCTATCCCCTCTTCAAGCTCTTCGCGCTCAGCATTGCCGGCAGCCCCGCCCGCACCGGGAAACAGCTGACCAGCAGGTGAACTGCTGTGCAGCGCGGACGCCTGGCGCGTCACCTTCACCGAACCGTCATCGCGGCGGCAGCGCACTTCGGGCTCGCAGACCATGCCGCGCAGGATGCTGTCTACAACCTGCTCCACATCGCGGTGCACGGCGAACAGGTTGCGCTCGCGCACTTCTACGATCACCCCAAACGTGGGCGGCGCCTTGCGCTCCAGCACTGATTTACGGCTCTTGCGGCGCTTGGCTTCTTCGTCGGACAAAGTAACCGATTGGATACCTCCGACCAGGTCTGACAGGGTGGGATTCTGCAGCAGATTCTCCAGCTTCAGACCATGAGCCGTAGCGACCAGCATAACTCCGCGCTCGGCTATGGTGCGGGCCGCGTAGGTTTCGGCTTCGTTGCCGATCTCGTCTATGACCACTACCTCGGGCATGTGGTTTTCCACGGCTTCGATCATCACGCTGTGCTGCAGAGCCGGCTCTGGCACGGGCATACGCCGCGCCCCGCCGATACCGGGATGGGGAATATCACCGTCCCCGGCGATCTCGTTAGAGGTATCCACGATGACCACGCGCCTGTGGTAATCGTCGGCCAAAACGCGGGCGATCTCCCGCAGCAGGGTGGTTTTGCCCACGCCGGGGCTGCCCAGCAGCAGAACGCTTTTGCCCTCGGTAAAGACATCGCGCAGCACATCGGCGCTGCCGTAGACAGCACGGCCCACGCGGCAGGTAAGACCGATGATACGGCCCTGGCGGCTGCGGATCACGGATATGCGGTGCAGGGTGGCCTCGATACCGGCGCGGTTGTCCTTGCCGATGCCGCTCAGACGCTCGACCACGTG
The DNA here is from genome assembly GCA_017444045.1 of bacterium. Lineage (GTDB taxonomy): Bacteria > Vulcanimicrobiota > Xenobia > Xenobiales > Xenobiaceae > JAFSXO01. The sequence goes on from JAFSXO010000380.1 coordinate 3,792, forward strand.
CTGAATCTCCTCAGCAGTTACCGGTTGGTCACCTAAATAAACAGAGCGCTGATAAAAGCGAGCCTCGGCGCGGCGTCCCAGGTCAGCGATGATCTCCACAAGATCGTCGAGAGCCAGCGGCGTTTCATCATCAGCGCCGGACGCAAGACAGTCCTGCAGTGCCTTTCTGATGCGTTCGGGGAATACCGCCAAAAAACCGTCCATATCGTCAGTTAACACGCCGTAGGCCAAAGGTTCAGACAAATTATACACTCCTGTCAAAATATACTGCAAAAATCAAGAGGCGTTTTTCAGCAGACTCCTTTAACTACCTGCCTAATCAATGTCGTTTAGTTAGTGTTTCGCGAACATATTCGCGCTACACCAGCTTCCGCGCCGGCACTGCTTCGCTTCGCTCAGATGTGCCTTGCGCGGAACTGGTTGCGCGCTATAATCTGCAAACGACGGCCATTAATTGTACCTACATAGGCTTAACTAAATGACGTGATAAAGGATGGCAGGAGGAGAAGTCGCGTCAGCGCACACAGGCCACCATGCCCTCATCATTTA
>JAFSXO010000381.1 GCA_017444045.1 bacterium
AAGGCTAGAGAACAGCAGCGAGCCAAACACCACCAGCCTAAACCGCGGCGACAGCTGCTTATTCAGCGAGAACACCCTATGGGTGGCAAAAAGAAGCATAGCCGCTATGCTTGCTACAGTGAAAAGCGGATGCGGGTTCTCAAAAATATAGGTAAGCACTGCCCCTGCCAGAATCAGCTGCACCGTCATGCGCAGGCTGGCCAGCAGCAGCCGGCGGCTTTGATTAATGCGGCATCTCGCCATAACCGCCAGCACGCACAGCAGCAGAGCGTAGACAGAGAAAAAGGGCAGCAGCTCGAGCTTAATAATCACAGTCTTCCGGCCTCGTCCTACGCGAATTGGCTGTTATAAAGCGCGGCATATTTTCCGTTTTTCTGCATAAGCGCCTCGTGGTTGCCTGAATGATCTGCCCCGTATGAGCGTCCACATTGCTGGTTGCTAAGCTAAAGCTTAATTTCGCGATCGGCCAGCCTCTCTGCGCAGCGCATATCATGCGATACAACCAGAGCGCTCATGCCGCGCCTTCGGCAATGCTCCTTCACCTGGCTGAGCAGCCTCCATCCTGTATCCTGATCCAAAGCCGATGTTGGCTCATCTAGCATAATAACCGACGAAGCCAGCGACAGAAAAACGGACAAATATACGCGCTGGCGCTCACCGCCAGACATCTGAGAGCAGTCTGCCTCCAGAGGAAAATCCAGGCAGCAGATATCAAGATAATCGCGCATCGTCTGCGTTTCAGGGCGCGGCAGCTCACGGTAAGAGTAATACTCAGCAAAATTGTCGGCTATACTGCCAGGAAACAGATAGACTGTCTGCCCCGCCAGAAGAGCCTCTCGGCGCAAGGCTATAATATCCAGTTCCTCAATCAAACGCTCCCGGCAAAAAAGCTGCCCACGGTCTGCGGAATACACGCCGTTAAACAGCTTTAGCAGCGTACTTTTTCCGCAGCCGCTAGGGCCGCTGATAACGGTGAGCTCCCCTTCATCGATATCAAAATCTGGATAGCTTAAATGCTGCCAGCCTAAGCCGCGCCCCCGAAACAGCGAGCCCATCAAAGCTCCGGACTGTCAGAATCGGTAGACCAGGTAAGCGCCTCATCGGGATGGTGATCGGCGTAGTGGGAAGCCTTGCGCCCGCCCTGCTTCTGATGGCCATACTCGTCCTCAAACTTTGACTCTTCCGCGCGCTGCTTCAGAGAGTATTCCATATAGCCGACATTTACGACATCACCGAGCACGGGCTTTACATACTTCATGGAAAGCTGGGATACGATATGAACCATAGTCAGCGACGCGTAAGCTACAAACAGCAAAAGCAGCGCATATCCCAGAAATGACCAGGGGATAAGCCCTGTCAGCCAGCTAACCAAACCTATAGAGGCACACCAAATCGCCACGGAGATCAGCATACCCTTGCCCAGAGCCTGCACACGCAAAACGACTTCGACCATCCTGAAAGCGCGCGACAGCTCAACGGTCTCGGCATACAGAGAATAAGCCGACCAAAACAGCAGGCTGATAGCATAAATTACCAGCGGTATCAGCAGCTTAGCGATTATAGAGACATGCACCTCAGAACCGGTAACAACCTCTCCAAAGGTTTTAACCCCGAAAATAAGGCCAACAAACACACAAAGCACAGTAGCCACAGTGCCATAGACTATAGCAATGCAGGCAGACAGTATACCCTTTAGCGTAAAATCACCAGCATTAGACCATTC
>JAFSXO010000382.1 GCA_017444045.1 bacterium
AGATCCCCATTATAGCTCCCCCTAAAGGATGGCAGGGGGAGAAGTCGCGCCAGCGACAGAGGGGGTGGCCACAGCTGGTGGGAAAATCGAGGTTTAACGCATGTTGTATGCCAGCTTGAACGCTGACCGACAACGTAGCGCTAACGCACATGAATAATCAGAACCAATGCCATTGAACCTTAAGTTAATGGCATTGGCGGAGGGACTAATATGACAATAGGTATATTGGGAGCAGGTATCGTTGGCAGCGGAGTAGCGCACTGCGCGGCCCAGGCGGGGATGCAGGTCATCCTTAGCGATGCCGACAGCCGCCAATGGGAGCGCGCCCAAAAATCTATCGCCGAGATATGCGGCCTGCAGAAAATGCTGAAGATGCGCCCGGCTGATCAGTGCCAAGCCGAAGACATAATCTCGCGCATCAGCTTCACCGACGATATTGAAAAACTGGCCGAAGCCGATTTCGTTATCGAAGCCATCAGCGAGCTGGAAGATGTAAAGCGCGAAGTGCTGAATGCCCTAGACCGCATATGCCCGCCCACGGTCAGATTCGCCTCCACCACATCGGCCATTCCCATCACCCGTCTGGCTTCGTTCACCACACGCGCCAATCTGTTCGTGGGTCTGCATTTTATGAACCCGGTTCCCCTCAAGCCCATGGTGGAGATGATCCGCGGCTACCACACCAGCGAAGAGACCCTGGAGCAGACCAAAGAGCTGCTGAAGGCCATGGGCAAAAAAGCCGTATTGGTCAACGATTCCCCAGGCTTTGTCTCCAACCGCGTGCTCATGCTCACCGTTAACGAAGCCATCTGGCTGGTGCAGGACAGAGTGGCCTCTCCGCGCGACATCGACGCCATATTTAAGGGCTGCTTCGGCCACAAAATGGGGCCGCTCGAAACCGCAGACATGATAGGCTTAGACACCATCCTGCAGTCGCTGCAGGTACTGGTCAATCATTTTGGCGATCCCAAATACAGGCCCTGTCCCCTACTGGCGCAGATGGTCGATGCCGGGCTGCTGGGACGCAAGAGCGGCGAAGGCTTCTTCAAATACAATCTGCGAAAATAATCCGCAAACATAGCGCATTACCAAAATAGAGGTTAATACAATGAGCAAAATCAACGAAGCTGTACGCGGTTTTCTGGCAGGACTCTGCGATGTAGATTCGCTAAGCGACGATGACGACATCTTCGCAGGAGGCTTTGTCAACTCTCTGTATCTGGTGCAGATGCTGAACTTTATCCAGTCGGAGTTTTCCATCGAGCTGGATGAGGACGATTACGATATGGCTAACTTCCGCTCGCTTAACGCCATCGAGACCTTTATCAACGAAAAGCAAAAGGACCAGCAATGAAACCCGTACCATTATTCTGGGATGCCGAAACGGAAAGCAAACGCCTGCAGTTCAGGCAGTTCGCCCAAGAGCATATTGCCCCGCACGCCCAAGAGGCTGACCGCCAGGAGCATATGCCCCACGATATAATCGCCCAGGTCGCCAGTCAGGGTCTGCTGGGATCTCTGGTAACCTCAGAATACGGCGGACGCAACGACGATTATCTGCAGTTCGGCCTGCTCAACGAGGAGCTAGGCGCGGCCTGCTCTTCAGTGCGCACCCTGCTGACCGTACATTCGATGACGGTTCAGGCAGTTATGCAGTGGGGCACCGCCGAGCAAAAGAAAAAATATCTGCCCGGTTTAGCACAGGGCCGCACCCTTGGCGCCTTTGCCCTGACCGAACCCCAAGCGGGCAGCGACGCCCGCGGCATTGCCACCTCTGCCGTTCAGACCGAAGGGGGTTGGATTCTTAACGGGGTCAAGCGCTGGATATCCTTCGGCCAGTGCGCCGATCTGCTGCTGGTGATGGCCGCCGTGGAGACTAAGCAAAGCACCCCGGCCAACCGCCAGGCCATAGCGCTGCTGTTCCCCACCAATACCCCGGGGTTTTCCCGCCAGCCCATAAAGGGACTTCTAGGCACCAGGGCCAGTATGCTGGCAGAGCTGCACTTTAACGACTGCTTTGTGCCAGCCGAAAACGTGCTGTCTCGCCCTGGCTTCGGCCTGGCTGTATGCTCGTCGGCTTTGGAGATTGGCCGTCTGTCGGTGGCCTGGGGAGGCGTAGGCATTGCCCAGGCCTGTTTGGAGGCCAGCGCCGCTTATGCGGCCAAGCGCCGCCAGTTCGACCGCGCCCTAGCCGAGCATCAGCTCATTCAGGCTAAAATTACCGACATGATGGTAGCCGTCCAAACCGCGCGGCTGCTGTGCGTTCAGGCTTCCCGAGCGCGCCAGGCAGGACATCCTCACAGCGTACTCGATGTGCTTATGGCCAAATACCACGCCGCCAAAATGGCTCAGCAGGCCGCACAGCAGGCGGTACAGATACACGGCGCCAACGGCTGCAGCGACGAATATCCCGTGTCGCGCCTATATCGCGATGCTAAGACCTTGGAGATCATCGAAGGCACCAGCGAGGTTTTGCAGGGGCTTATAGCCAAACAGGTGCGCATGGTGCTAAACAACTAATTTATTATTTAGTTTAATAGTATTTTGTTTAATGTATTACAATATTTATCTAAGCGGACAATACGGAGATGGCCAATAAAATCAAGTGCTTAGTCTGCGACCTCGACAACACCATATGGCAGGGAACGCTGCTCGAAGGCGATGAGCTGCATCTGCGTCCCGGAGTCGCCGAAGTCTTAGCCGAGCTAGACAGGCGCGGTATCCTGCTGTCGATTGCCAGCCGCAACGATCCTAGCGATGCCCAGCGCGAGCTACAACGCCTGGGTATTTGGCATTATTTCCTATTGCCGCAGATCAATTGGGGCAACAAGTCCGAATCGCTGGCCGCTATAGCCAAAGGCTTAAACCTAGCGCTGGACAGCTTTGCCTTTATCGACGATCAGCCCTACGAAAGGGCCGAGGTCACCCACACCCATCCCCAGGTGCTCTGCCTCGATGCAGATTCGTTTGCCACCCTGCCGGAGCAGCCCGAGTTCAATCCCGAATTTGTGACCTCCGAATCGGCGCAGCGCCGCCAGCTTTACCAGCTAGACCTGCAGCGCCAGGGCGCGGAAGAAGATTTTTCCGGACCGCGCGAAGACTTCTTGCGCAGTCTGAACATGGAATTTACCATCCATCCCGCCAACCGCGAGGATCTTCAGCGAGCCTTTGAGCTAACCGTGCGCACCCACCAGCTCAACACGACCGGCAAAACCTACAGCTACGAGGAGCTGGAAGCGATCTGCCAGTCGCCCAATTATCTGCTGCTCATGGCGGAGCTCAGCGACCGCTTCGGCCCTTACGGAAAAATCGGCCTAGCCCTGGTAGAGCTTTGCCCAGAGTACTGGCACATACGCCTGCTTCTGATGTCCTGCCGCGTCGTAGGCAGAGGCGTAGGCACCATACTGCTGCACCGCCTGCTGGAAGCCGCCTTCAGAAAAGGCCTGCCCGTGCGCGCAGACTTCAAAGAAAACGGCCGCAACGCGATGATGCTAACGACCTATCGCTTTGCCAAGTTCCGCACTATCCAGCGCGATGACGACGGCATGACCATAATGGAGGCGCAGCCTTACGGGCTGCCCCCCACGCCCGATTACGTGCGCCTGCGCGGAGGCTTTGCCGAGGAGAACTATGGCTGATTCTGAGCAGATGCTGGCTTTTTGTATAGGCAGCGCCAACGCAGACCAAGTAGATGTCCGCTTGGCCCAGCTAAGCGCCAGAGCTCAGTCCGCCGCCCTGATGGAAAAGCCGCTGGCCATGTTCCATCGCGAAAGCGGATCTGACTGGCCAACTGCGCCCATCGTCTACCGCTGCAAAACAGAAGCATATACAAGTTTACAGCGCTGTCTGGATCGGGCTAGGCGCCTGTGGGGAGCCCAGCGCCTGCGCCTGGGCAATAATATGCCCGCAGAGGGCGAGCTGGACTGGGGAGAGTTCGGCTCTATAAGCTGGCGCCTTCCGCAAACGGCTGATGAGCAAACTGCTAATGACGCTAGCGCCGGCAACAGCGCCAAAGCACAAAACGCCAAAGACTGCCCCCAAAAACAAAACGCCGCTAAACATTCAGCCGAGACGGCAACCAGCCCCGACTCCTGCGCGCCGCCAGCTCATCTTCACAAGACGACAGAGACGGCAGAGACGGTAGAGACAGCCGACACGGCAAAGACCGCCCCCCGTCCCGCCGCTGCCATGCGCACAGACGATCCCGCGTCATTAGATGGCGAGAGCTTAGACATAATACTGAACTGCATAGCCAGGCAGACCGGCTATTCCCGCGACGAGATCCGCCTAGATTTCGACTGGCAGCTCGATTTAGCCATAGATTCCCTAAAGTTAGCCGCCATTTTAAGCGAGCTTTGGGAAATGTTCGGCCTGGCCAACCCAGAAAACATAGACACCAGCTCTTATCCCACCGTCGGCCATCTGGTGGCCTATCTGCAGACAGTCCGAAAATCCTCGCCTGCTGAGACTTCAGCAGCGCCCGAACTAGACGGCATTGCATCTACACCAAAAAATCTGGATATACATAACGAAGCTGCTGCCAGTTCAAACGCAGAGTCAAATGAAGCGTCTAACAAGGAGCCAGACGTCAAGCCAGTCGGAGAGATTGGCGTATGCCGCACCGAGCGCGTACAGCCCCTGCTGGATCAGATTGCCGCCATATTAAAAGTGCCCGCGGCTTCGCTGCGCCTGCGCCCCAGGGCGGGCTGGCACCATCTGCGCGAAAAGGACGCCGAGGCCAAATGGGTGATAACAGACGCGGCCCATCCTCTGCGTGGCTATCCGGTATATACCGACCAAAACGATAGCTTTAAGGCGCTGGGAGAGCCATACACCGAGCCGCTGGAGGTTATGGCCTGGCTAAAATACCGCATGGACGAGCGCGAAAACGCCTGGTACTACGCGGTTGGCGCCCTGATGGCCAAGTTTTTGGATTCCGTAACCGTAGCACAGCCTTCTGCCTTAGGGCCAAAAATATTCCTGTCCAACCATCAGACCGCCCTCGAAGGCTACATCTTCCCGCTTTTAGCCCCGATCGTAACCGGTCTATCGCTGCAGGGAGTGTCCATGCTGGATCACGGCATAGCCTGGGCCGATACCGTCAGCGATTTCATGTTCAGTCACGCCTACTTTCCCCGGCATCTGCTCGGCAAGAAGCGAGGCTTTGTATTCGGCGACACCATGGGCCTGCTGCGCTTGCTCCCCGGCCTGGAAAGCGACATGGCCACCCGCCGATGGGGGCTTCACATAGTCGCCTCGGGCCAGCGGGAATGGATCGCCCGCCAGCGCCTTACCGAGGTCAGCGCTCTCTGGCTGGAAATGGCCATACGCCTGAACATTCCCCTAGTTCCGGTACGCTTTAGCAGGGGACTGCCCCTGGAGGACCCCGGACAGCCCCAGGATTTTCCCTATGGCATGGGACGGCAAGACATAGCCTTCGGCCCCGAAATAGCACCGCAGGCTCTGGCTGGGCTAAGCGCCAAAACGCGCAAGATGCGGGTATTGCAGGCGCTCAACGATTTCTCCATAGACAGCGAGACGCCCAGCGATCCAGACCCCGCCTTTGCCGCGGAATGGCAGGACTGGCTACAGTATTATGGGGGCGATCCCATCGCCACCCTGCTTTTCTGCTGTATGCGGCGTTTTGTGCCGGTCAATGCGGAGCTGGCGGCGCAGACGACGGAGTTTCCCAATGCACTGCTGGCATTTCTGACCGCGCTTCAGGGTCAGCGGCTGTGGCAGACCAGCCTAGAGTTAATTCTGCCCGACAATCCCGACGGCAGATGGGTAGCTACACTCACGCGCATGGTAGCCCCAGATGCCCGCCTGCAGGTCAGCCTGCGCCCCGGCGAGGACGCGCGGATTATTATGCGCTAGCCCAATATGGATTGTATTTATTTGGCTTTCCATCTGACTTTCCACTCCCTATAAACCTCATCCCAGGATGCATAATCCTCAGTCCATTCTTCCTGGTTATTCCAGTCTAAGCGAAGTTCATTCAGAGTCTGTATAGCCTTCCCGTCATAGATATAGTCCCAGCGTTCAATCAGCTTGCGGTACAGGTTGCCGCTAGGGACTTCCTCAGCCCTGCGCACAATTTTATGCAGAATGCGTTTTCCGTTTATTCTATCATAGCGGTATTTGTGCCAGGGATGTTTCTTATAGCTTCTGCTCATCTTTCATCTCGCTCCTTGTTCTCTGGCATGCCCAGTTCAGACGGAGTACCGCCCGGCTACCGTCAGTGTCAGCAGCTAGTGTCCACTAGCAAATGTGCGCCGTACAGCTCACTCGCCAGCAAGGCTTCGCTCCGGCTGACGCAATAAGCCAGAACGCTCCGATACTAAATGGCCTAAAAGACCAACCAAGCGACGGTACAGCCGCCGTTTCATCTCCTCCTGAAATAAATTCACCGAATGCTTTTTCAGTTTTTTTGAATTTAAGTCAAATGATATAGCACTAAAGAAACTATCAGGACCATTAGAATAAGACCCCAAATCCAAGACATCGCCGCAGCGCGACGCTGCCCCACGCCAGTCACTGTAATACTTTAGCAAATCGTCGGAGGTTAAGGCGCAGTCTCCCAACAGCTCCCTCTCCCCTGACGGATAGAGTTTATACGCCTTTCCGCCCTCGGCCAATACCATATACTCAAAGCCATGGTACATGCAGGCCGAACGCAGCAGGGTTATAAAACCGTCCCTTCTGGAGGGATATGAATACAGAAGCACAGCTTCTTCACGATAGCTGCCGCTGGCATCGTCTAGCACGACAAACTCGCTATAGCCAAACTTCAGACGACTAAAGCGTGACCGAATAAAGTTATTGCGCGCGCGATTGGCGGCCAGCTCTAAACCATCCTTGAACGCTGTAAAAACACTTACTATACAATCATTATTGATATTTCTAGCAAGAAGGTCGCCAGCATTATGTTCAGATTTACAGCAAATAGACACGCTGCACTGCACATCGCTGTCCATAATCGACTTGACAGACAGTTCAGCAGTGCTGCCAAACGGCATGTTTGGCCAGATCGTTACAGCAATTTCATCGGGAAATGTGAGACTCAGCTCCAAATAATCCGGCGCCGAAACCACAGCCTGTACTTCGCTGTTATTCAGCCAAGCATATCGGCCATCTCCGTACCTGCCCAAAATCCTAAAGGAATTGTAAGAACCGGGAATATCGGACAGCTCATTCCGGCAGACATCTTCCGCGGTGAGCAGAATGTATCCATTTCTAGAATCAATAACATGCCGGCGCTGAATATCCAAATCATAACGGCCATGATCTCTAACTAGCCACAAGTGCTGCGGAGCTTCCACAGTGATGAACATCGACGTACTGACGTCTGGATTATCATTTAAAGTCGCGGTTAAGCAGGCAGGGGCAGATGATGCCTTGATTCCCAACAGCGTTGGCCCATACATGGACTTACAAGCTCCTACGCAGCCTCCAGAATTTATCGTTAGGGTATAATCGTCGGGCTTGACCCAATTCAGAGTACCATCACAGTCGCGGGCGACAATGCGCAGCTCTTCCCTGCCATTCACTCCCAAAGACAGGCTATTGGGTATGTCTTCCGGAAGTATAGATTCTTTTTGGAGCCTTTTGAGCTTTAGGCGGTCGCGCGAAGGAGCGATGGTTAATCTAGTGTCCCAGGCACTTGAAGGTATAAGGAATACTGCTTTGGTCGTAGCTACGTTAAACATAGGCGATCTCCTTTACAAAGACGTACAAAACAAAATAAGGATAATCATTCAAAAACAAGTGTTAAAGTTAAAATCAAGCAACTATTATTATTTACTGCTTCATTATAGCAACAAATTAGCAAATTTATCAACAACAACGCACATAAATGCACAAAATATAAACAGCCACTATTATATATATTACACTAACAATTATAACACACTAATGCAACAATGTTTTCTGAATTGGCTTAGCAAAAGAACAAAGGACGTCAGCTATACCTACTAGAGTATGCTTTTCTAATGCTTATATCCACCTTACCACTGCAGAACGCCTTTTTGAAATTATCCCAGCTTCCGTACCTTCTTACAGCTTCTCTTTCCAGGTCATCCTTTGTCCTAAACTCTATTAAATCTTGGGCACCATATGGTTTACTCCCATCAAAAAGCATAAGCATTAATGCCCTTTCAGCCTCATCGGGGATCGCGAACTCGAATTCCTTAAGATTATCAATGATGAACACTGGTTCGAGTTTTTTCTTTTCGCCACGCAGAAGGGCATGAGCAGACAGAAACTCAGCGACATCGTCACCATATTTTGCCCCAGTCCTGCCTATGTGCTGAGTATTAAACAAAAGCCACATTTCGTCGACATACATACCAAGCAAACTACCATGCATCGCACCAAGCCACGCACTCACACACGAACAGCTATGCCGTTCATGTATATGGGTAACAAGCAAAGGATC
>JAFSXO010000383.1 GCA_017444045.1 bacterium
CACCATACGCAATTTCGATGCGCTCAACGATGTAAACAACCTTAATTTCTCCGGCCGCTGCATTCACGAGGCCGGTCTTAAGCATCAGATTACCATCACCTTTATGGGCCTGGCTCCTGGCTTGGAAGGCGCCCACAATCCTGATTTCTACGAGAATATCCTGCGCCAGATTCTTAAAGCCGACATTCCCTTTGACAGCCTCTGCTTCAAGGATGCCAGCGGTACCCTGCCCCCGGCGCTGGTGCACGAAACGGTTAAGCGCGCCCGCAAGATTTTAGGCCCCGACGCCTATCTGCAGTTCCATTCCCACTGCACCGTCGATGCGGGTATATCCGGCTATCTGGCGGCCATATACGCCGGCATCAATGCCATCGACCTGTCGCTGCCGCCCATGTCCGAAGGCACTGCCCAGCCCGACATTATGACCATGTGGCACAACCTGCGGGGTACGGAATACACGCTGGACATCGATATCGACAAAATCCGCAAGGCATCCGAGGTCTGCCGCGAATGCATGAGCTCGTACTTCCAGCCCCCGGAATCCCAGCGCGTCGCCCCTATTATTTCCATCAGCCCCATGCCCGGCGGAGCTTTGACGGCCAACACCCAGATGCTGCGCGATTTCAACGAGATGCATCTGTTCAACGACTGCATCGCCGCTATGGCCGAGGTCGTTGCCAAGGGCGGCTTCGGAACTTCGGTTACTCCAGTTTCGCAGTTCTATTTCCAGCAGGCCTACAACAACGTGAAATACGGCCCCTGGGAAAAGATCGCCGAAGGCTACGGCAACATGGTTCTGGGCTATATCGGCCGCACTCCCTGCGCTCCAGATCCCGAGATCGTTAAAATCTGCTCCCAGAAGCTGGGCAAGCCGGTCAATACCAAGCCGGTGCTGGAGCTCAACGATGCCGATCCCAAGAAGAGCATCAAATTTGTCGATGAATGGCTTACCAGAGAGGGCCTGCCCGTCAACGATGAAAACCGCTTCATCGTGGGCGCCTGCCAGGACAAGGGCATTCTGTTCCTCAAGGGCAAGGCTCATGTCAATGTGCGCAAGGTCGACAAGCAGGCCGAAGAGGCCAAGGCTGCCGCTGCTCCCGCTCCCAAGCTCAGCGGCTCGCTGACCATTACGGTCAACGGCGTTGATTACACGACCGACCTGCAGGACGGCAAAGTGCTGGTCAACGGGCGCTCGTATGATTATTCGGTGTCGGCTGCCAAGTCTGGGGCTGCCAAGAGTACGGCGGCTGCTGCGAATAACGGAGACGGCGAGGCGGTCAAGTCTCCCATGTCGGCTTTGGTCATCCGTACCGAAGCCACTCCCGGGGCTTCGCTGAAGCAGGGAGACACTATTCTGGTTCTGGAAGCGATGAAAATGGAAGTGCCCGTGAAGGCCGCCCGCGACTGTAAGCTTCTGTCTATTGAAGTAAGTGCCGGCGATCAGATCCCTCAGGACGCTGTTTTGGCTTATATTCAGTGAGGAACAAGATGAATTCTCGAAGGATATTTTCTGGCAGTCGTACCGGATCGTGGCTGGTGCTGGCGGTAACCGCTATAGCTCTGTGGCTGTCTGGCATGTCGCAGGCTCTGGCTCAGAACACAGCTGACGACGCTCAGCCCGCCGCCCAGTCCGCTCCGGCGGAGCAGACTGCGGTGCAGGACGGAAAACAGTCTGGCAGGCGCGCTGTAAATAAATCTTCCAAGCATCAGGTTAAGCCTGGTACACACAGAAAGCACCGCAAGGGCCATAAAGGCAAGGGTAATCGCAAAGTTCAAAAAGGCAAGCCCATGAGAGGCAGGCTGGTGCGTCAGCCCGATGGTACCGCTAAGCTGGTCCTGGAAAAGCCTGAAGGGGCTGAAGCTGACGCAGCTGTGTCTCCCGAGCGGCTGGTCAAGGATGCCGTTAAGAATACCTCATCCATGGAAAAGCTGTGGCAGTCTACAGGTCTGTATGGCTTCCTCAGCACAAAACTGTATGTTGAATGCCCCAACAGCTCCTGCCACAGCAAGGTGGCCTGTGCCAGCGAAAAGCACCATCCTCGCCTGTGCAGCCGCTGCCATCATCCCATTCCGGCCAGCGCTCCGGTGCAGAGGGATTATGGCTGGGCGCATCTGGTGATGATTATAATCAGCATGGTGCTGATATATCTGGCCATCGTCAAGGAATTTGAGCCCCTTCTGCTGCTGCCCATCGGCTTTGGCGGCCTGCTCAGCAACATACCTCTGGCCGGCATTGCCGATCCCGGAGGCTTCCTCTACGCGGTGCGCGATTTCGGTATCAATCCCGATTCCTGCCTGTTCCCGCTGCTGATTTTCATGGGCGTGGGCGCTATGACCGACTTCGGGCCGCTGATCGCCAACCCGCGCACGGCTCTGCTGGGAGGTGCTCCCCAGTTCGGCATCTTTACCTCGCTGATCGGCGCGGTGCTTCTCAACGATTACTGCCCCGGCATCGAATTCAGCTTAAAGGACGCGGCCAGCATTGGCATTATCGGCGGCGCAGACGGCCCTACTTCGATATTCCTGTCGTCTAAGCTGTCGCCTAACCTGGTTGGCTCCATCGCCGTGGCCGCCTATTCCTATATGGCTTTGGTGCCCATCATCCAGCCGCCTATTATGCGCTGGCTGACC
>JAFSXO010000384.1 GCA_017444045.1 bacterium
TAGCTTATACGCTAATGTACAACGCAGCGCTAACTCACATGAATTATCAGAACCAATGCCACGAATCCTTAACTAAATGGCATTGAGCTATTAGCTAACGTGTTAACATCCTAACTCCCCCTAAACTTATAAGCATTGGCTGTACCTACATGGGATTAACTCAATGCCATTGCATCATTTAAGTTAGAATGTTATCATGTTGACCGATCCGCTATCCTAAAACCCTTGAGCCTCCGATCAATATGCCTATAGTACCAGCTTCCGCCATTATTCCCCAGCTAGCCCAGCGCCTTACGGCATTTTGCGGATTTTCCAAAGGGTCGGGCAAAACCACCGCCTTCAGCTGGGCACTGCGCGCCCTGCACGCCTACGGCCCCGTGTCCTTGATGACCATAGGCACCCATCACAGCGCTACAGCCGCGGGTTCAGATGCCAGGAATAGCCACACAGCACTGCCACAGCTGCGCCTGATGCCCGGAGACTTGGCGCTTACGACCCTGCCCCAGGCCAAGCTGTCTCCCGCCAGCTTTGAGATAATGGCCATAGTGCCGGGACGCACCAGCCAGGGACGCCTAATCATAGGACGCGCCCAACGCAGCGGCTGCATAAACCTAATTGGACCGGAGCATTTTAGCTCGCTGCGCTACGCCGCGGATCTCATCCTGCGGGAAAGATGGTCCAAGACCATTCTGCTCGACGGGGCCGCCAGCCGCATTACCCAGCTGAGCGCCCTGCCCAGCCTGCAGTTTATTTATACTATGCAGATAGCCCCAGACAATATTTCTTCCAGTCTGGAAAGGCTGAAAATGCTCGAAGAACTAGTCAGGCTAGAGAAAAAGCCAGCTTCAGTCAGCTATGCCGGCGAGAGCCCGGCCAACGCTATCAGTATCGCGGGACCGCTTACCGACAGCATCGCCGAAGAGCTGCCCAGGCACACGGACAGACTGGTCATTGACGATTTTAGCAAGGTATTCTTAAGCGCGGGACAATGGCAGCGGCTTATTAAAAATACCGCTGTTTATGTGCGCCGCCGCATACCAATGCTGGGTGTACTGATAATCGGACGAGAGATAGAGCGCCGCGAGCTGCTCAGCCAGCTAAACGATTTCGATATGCCCATTTTTATTAATCCGTTGGAATATCAAGCAATGCCATTCAGTTAAGGCTAGCTAATCGCTAGCTTATAGCCATTGCTTTCGCGTTACCGACACTGATTATTTGTCTAGCTCTGAGCTTCTTCTTTAAGTTTATCTTGAACAGAATCGGCCTCTTCTTTAGGTTCCTCTTTAAGTTTTTCTTTATGCTCGTTCTTTGGTTCACCACTAAGCTCGCTAACTGGCAGCTCCTTGGGCAAGGCCACCGCCAGCTTCTGCGCCTCGGGGCCGAGCATTTGCGCAAAGACTTCCATAGACAAATCAGAGGGCTCAGTTCCGTGAGCCGGTGACTTGGCCCACGCGGCATATAAATTACTCAGCTTAGCGGGCAGGGCCTTATAGCCGAGAGCATAGGCGCCGTAAGCTATAACCGCCACAGTTACCGCGCAGACAGCACCAGCTGACACCGCCGCCCAGTCGAGAGGAACCGCATCGGTTATGGTCATGAAGGCAATTCCCAGCGCCCCTACCAGCGTTACCGCCCCGAGCATTGCCGATAGAGGATAGCTGGCGCTTAGCCCACGAATGCTGGCCTCCCAGCGTATGCGCTGCCACATCACCCTATAGTACTCGCGGTCGCTGACGCTGTATTCGCTCTCGCTAGCCTGGCCATCGAGCCTTTCCTCGCGCAGCAGGCGGTGAGAGTGTACTCCCTCGCCTCCATTAGCGCTGGGAGGCAGCAGCCGCGGTGCCAAAGCGGCTGCCGCTGTCAGCCAGCCCATCTGCTTAAATTTCTGCGCCAGCACATAGCAGGTCTGCGCCTGCTCGGCGGTAAGCTCACAGCCCTCGTGATAGCACTGCGATACGGCATGCATAATTTTCAGGCCGCTGACCGCCCAGGTATGCGGCTCGTGCCCGCGCGGAGAAAGGCCATAATTTGACTGGCCAAAGAAACCGCTCAGGGTTCCCCAGACCAAAAAGTCATTCAGCGAATTCAGAGTGATGAAAGCTGAAACTACGCTTTCCTGCCAGCTCTCACGCCTGCCGAGATACGTAGGCAGCTTCTGGCAAATCTGCAGCGCTTCGGTGGCGGCGCAGTTGATGATGCGGTCGTAGGCGTGCTGCTGCAGCTCCCAATAGGCGCTGTCCTTCTGCCCCAAATCCATATGCTCATGGGACACCTTTACATAGCCCATAACCCGGGCAAAGGCTTCGCCACTCAAAGGCTGATCCGCTTTCTGAGCCAGTTCAGCGCATACAGCTTTCATTTCTCCAAATACGGGATAAA
>JAFSXO010000034.1 GCA_017444045.1 bacterium
GGACATCTGCGCATGATGTGCGACGAGATCTGCGGCGAGGACAGCTTCGTCGCGCAGCTGATCTGGGAGACCAAGCGCGAAGCTAAAGGCATACCCCCGCGCTCTATGTGCATCATCAACCACGAGTACATCGTGGCTTACTCCAAAAGCCAGCAATTTCGCTTTAAAGGCTCCCTGCGCCGCGCCTGCGACGGCTTCAGCAATCCCGACAACGATCCGCGCGGTCCCTGGAAACGCCAGTATCTGCAACGCTTCGGCCAGGGATTTCCGCAAAGAGAGCTGCGCAATCCCGACAACGGTATGGTATTTCGCTTCGAAACCCCTTATACTGAAGCTAAGATGAATATTTGGCTCGCCGAGGGAAGCATTATGTTTCCCGACAGACCCGAGCGCTATCCCGCCCGCAAAGAGTATTTCGAGAATTACAAGAACCCTTACAAGCCCGTCCTGTCAAGCTGGGGTCTTTTCAGCACCAAGACCAACAGCGAGCAGCTAAAAGCACTATTCGATCAGACCAAGTGCTTCGACTACCCCAAGCCCACCGCCCTAATGCAGCTTTTGGCCGAGCAGGCATGTCCCCAGGACGGCATCGTGCTAGACTTATTTGCTGGCTCAGGCACAATGGCTCACGCGGTCATGAACCTCAATGCCGCCGACGGAGGACACCGCCGTTGCATATCCATTCAAACGGCCGAGCCTCTTCCCAAGGCTTCCCCAGCCCGCCGCCTAGGCTATACGACAATATGCGAGGTATGCACCGCCAGAATAAACAAAGCGGCCGACCAAATTCTCGCCAGCCGCATTCCCAGCGACCCTAAGGATCTCGATTTAGGCTTTCGCTATTATCGCCTACAGCCAATATCATAAAAAGATTTTGGAAGCACTGGACTGTTCAGTGCATTTCCAGTTTTCAGAGGAGACTGAATAATGAAAGAAGGCAAGCGTTCCGACCACAAACGCGGAGAACATCTCAATATGCGCGGACGGCATATAAACAGCCCAGAGCGCCTGCACCGCCATCCGGCTTCACCGCCGAGATTCCGCCAAATGCCCGGCGGCAGGGTGGCTGAAAGGACGGCGGAAGAAAAAGAATACCGCTATTTCGTGCTCTGGAAGCCATACGGCGTAGCCACCAGAAACGACGACATTATAAATGCGCGTCCTTTGGCAAGCTGTGTGCCCGTTGAGGGGATCTATCCCATCGGCTTCCTGGATTCGCAGAGCGAAGGCGTACTGCTTCTGACCGACAATCCTCGCTTCCGCTACGGCCTCAACCACGCCAGAAGCCAAGAGATGCGCATATTCCTGGCTCAGGTTGAGCTCCATGAGGATGAAGATATTATCTCCGAGGAAGCCCTGGATCTAATGGCCGAAGGAGTAACGCTCAGCAACGAAAAGACTATGCCCATCGAAGTCGACGTAATCGAAGATCCGCGACTTCCGGAGCGCTCTCTGCCCGTAAGGCGCAATAAGCCTACCTGCTGGCTGGCCATAACCTGCACCGAAGGCTGGAGCCGGCACATTCGCCGCATAACCGCCGCTGTGGGATATCCCACCCTGCGCCTAGTGCAGTGGGCTATCGGCCCAGTATCGCTTTACGAGATGACCGAAGGCCAGCTGCGCGAGCTTAACCAGCAGGAAATGCGCTGGGTGCGCGGCGTTTTAGAGCGCACGCCTATGCCTTTGAACTCCAGAGAGCGCAGCAGCTTCCGCCAGAAGCATCCGCGCCCTGCCAGGCAGCAACAGCACAGCAAGCGCTGGGCGGTAAAGGATAGCCGCCAAGACTGGCACAGGGATGAAAAAAGAACTCAAAGCACCAAGCACTCGCCAGCGGCAGACAGACACCCTCAGCGGCACTCAGAGTCCGCCAAAGGGAAAGCCAGCCGTCTCCCCGCGGTTCCGCCGCACAAGCAGCGACCAGCGCAGCCTAAAGCTAGTCCAGGCTTTGCCCACGACCCCAATGCCGGACGCAGACGCAGCCCGTCAGAGCATCCGCACGCATCTAAAGGCCGCAATCAGCTGCACCGCGGCCAAGCGCCCAACAGACGCACCCCCAGCGGCGCTTCGCGCCCTCGCCCTCACGGCAGCAGTCCCAGCCTAAACAGAGGCCAGGGCAAGCGGCCTACGAGAAGATAGCGAAAACTGGCAATAACCGCAATATTACTAGAGGAGGATCGATGTATGAACCGCTTTATTGCTTTTATCTTCGTATCAATTCTGGCCCTGGCAGCTGTAGCCTGTGCCCAGACCAAGCCGAACGCCGCCTCAGACGCTAACGCCGGCAAAGAGACTGCAGCCGTCGATAAAGCACCCTCCGAAGCTTCTGGGTCTAAAATTCTGGTGGCCTACTTCTCCGCCACCGGCGTAACCGAAAAAGCTGCCCAGCAGATCGCCGATGCCACCGGCGGCACCCTGTATAAAATACAGCCCGAGACTCCGTATAGCGATGCCGACTTAGACTGGCACAATGAGCAGTCGCGCTCCAGCGTTGAAATGGCCGACAAAGCTTCCCGTCCGGCCATCGCCGGAAAGCCCGAGAAGCTGGAAGAGTACAGCGTAGTTTATTTGGGCTTCCCCATTTGGTGGTACACCGCGCCCACGATCATCAATACCTTCATCGAAGCCAACAGCTTAAATGGCAAGACCGTAATCCCGTTTGCCACCTCTGGAGGCAGCACCATTGACAAAGCCTGCGCTGACTTAAAAACGGCATACCCAGAAATCAACTGGAAGGAAGGCAGGCTGCTCAACAGAGTCACCGAGCAGGAGCTAAAAGACTGGACCGCCAGCCAGCACTAGCCCAGAACCTCGAACGGGCCAACAGCAAAATAAAAACGCCGGAGAAATCCGGCGCTTTTATTTTGCTAAGAGCAATTAAAATCTAGCTGCTATTTATGCACCCTGGCTGTCGCTCATGGCCATAGAGGCTTCGCTATAAGCTCCAGCAGCAGCCATCAGCGTCTCGTCATCCCAGCCCTGGGCTAGATTGTGCAGCTGCTTGGCGAACTCACTGGAACCGTCGATGCCAGCGTTGGAGGCCCAAGCGTTGACTGCTTCGCGCAGCTCGCCGACCATAGCCTTGCGATCGTCGGGCAAATTGCTGATCAGCTTATCCATCTGCTCTTTTGCCATGCTCTGCTTGTCGGCAGGGCTCATCTCATCGGCAGGCTCTAGGGTCATAGGCTTGTTGCCAGTATCATGAATATCTAGCACGCCTACCTGAGGAGCGGCCTGGAAATCGATTACGTTGCAGCCTTCTACGGGCTTCAGCTGAACCAAAGCCTCGGCGGGGCGGCCATTCTGAACCTGATTGCTAACGATATTAGAAGCCGGCTCGAGACTGCTCTGAGGCACATCCTTTAATATATCGCGAACAGCAATACTAGGATCGTCCATAGCGTTAAGCCGTTTAACATCGGACAGATTAGAAACGCCATTAATATTCAGGTTAGCCGAATTATCATTATTCTGAAGGAAACGCTCAAGCTCTTCCTCGCGCGTATTATTGTGGCGCTCGCGGATCTCTTCCTCATCATCCTCTAAATCATCGGCGACATCGGCAAGCTCACCAGACATGGCAGCGTTGTTAACGGCATCATCTGCTTCCAGCTCTTCGGTCTCTGGCATAGAGATGTTGACATTGTCCAATATCGAACTTGCATCATCTTCTTCCTGGGGAGCGACCTCTTTCTGAGTGCGCACTGACGCCATACCAACATTTGTTAAATTGCGTGTGGCAGAAGTCTGGAACATGCTCGAAGTAGGATCGAACTGCCGCATCATTCCAACGTCCATAATAGTTCCTCCTAAGGATTAACTTCAGAATATTCTAGCATTTATAAGCAGAGAGCAAAACCCCAAAAACGCTACAGATATGTTAATATTTCTTCCAAATCTAAAATTTTGTCATCAAAAACAGCTAAAAACAGCCCAGCATACCCTTGAAATTTCTGCATGCTTTGTGTCAGCAGCTAACTAAAGCTCTTAGCCAATGACACAATGGTTATAAGTTAGCGATTAGCTAACGTGTTAACA
>JAFSXO010000385.1 GCA_017444045.1 bacterium
AACGCTGCAGGTGCTGGCCGGCCATCCCCAGTTTGTGGCCATCTGCCTGGCGGCCAATGTTCTCTTTGCCGTTTATCTAGCGATAGGCTCCTGGACTGAGACGGAAGCTTCCTGGCGGCGCAAGTGCGGGCGCCTGTGCCTTTCCTTCGTCCTGCTCGGGGCTATGCTGGTCTTTTCTGGCCTGATCGGCGCGGTGCAGTGGCTGCCCACTTACGATCTGCTCCCCCTGTGCGGCCGCAGCGATAAATACAGCCTGGAGGATCTGAGGGAAGATACGCTGACGGTCAGCCATATGCGCAATTGGGTATATCCCTTTGCCGACGGCAATCCAGCCGGGCATTTCTGCTCCAGGGAGGGGGCGCCGCGCAATATTTTTGCCGAGGCGACGCCTTACATAGGCCTATTGCCGCTGCTGCTGGGCGCAGGCTGCTTCTTTGGCTCAAAGCGCCGTCTCGGCTGCGCCCTTCTGCTGTTCAGCGCCGTTTTTATTGCTGTCGCTCTGGGGGAAAGGGCCGGCCTCTACACTCTGATGTGGCGCTATGTGCCTCACTTTGCCTCCTTCAGAAGCCCTTTCCGCTGGGCGGCTCCTGTGGGCTGCTTTTTGGCCATGCTGGCGGGCTTGGGGATGCAGTGCCTGTACGAAAAAGCAGCTCTGAGGTTTGGCGAAAAGAGGGCCAGGCAGATCGTCGCCGCCTGTATTCTGCTAACCGTGGCCGATTTTGCCCATATAAACTGGGCTTATCAGAGCTATCTGCCCTCTGTCTGGTTCAGCACTCCGCCGAGTGCCAGCATTTTGGATAAGCAGCATGGCCGGGTGCTGGCGCCTATGTATATGCTGTCGTGGCGGATGAGCATGCTGGACGATAATTACAGCCGGCGCGAAGCTGTCTGCTATATGCACCGCGATCAGCTGGGGCCGGAGCTGGCTTCTTTGTGGGGTATCGCCTCGCCAGACGATTACGCGGCGCACTGCGGAGGCCTGTCTCTGCTGCATTCGGGAAGGCTGCAGTTTGTTTTGGCCAATGAGCTGTATGGGCGTTTTCTGCCTTCGGATCGGCAGCCAGACGACGGCATGACGCGCAGGCTTATGGATTACTGCCGCCTGCAGAATGTTACCCACGCCGTATTCCCCTTCCGCCTGCAGGAGGGTATGGCTGCTGAGTTCTTCGGGGCTCCTGCAGAAGTCGCCGAGCCAGGCTGCCCTGGGATGTCCGTGTGGGTATATCCCCTGAAGGATGCGCTGCCGCGGGTGCGCCTCGTGGCCGATTTGGCAGACAGATGCCCGGCAGAGATACTCGACATAGACGCTCTCTGGAGCAGCCCCAGCGGTGCCTCGCTTTATGAGCCGGGCGGCTTTGGCGCCCAGGGCATCGGATCGGCCGAGATAGCGGGCGAGACGCCCAATACGCTGACAGTCAGAACCAAATGCGACAGAGACGCCCATCTGTTCATAGCCAACACGTATTCGCCCAACTGGCAGGCGTTCATAGACGGCTCTTCGGATCCGCAGCCGCTTAGGCGCACCGACTACGCGTTTCATAGCCTTCCCATTTCCGCCGGCGAGCATACCGTGCTGCTTAAATACACCTGTCCCGCATTTTGGCGGGGGCTTTGGATAAGCCTGGGCGGTCTGGCCGCTCTGGCCATTCTGGCGGCTATAGGTTATCGATGCCGGTGGCTTTAACCCACTCGGCTAGGCGCTTCAGGCCTTCTTCTCCGGATACCTCGGGCTCGTAGTGCAGGTCGCGTCTGGCATTGCTGATGTTGAAATAATGCGAGGTGGCCAGCTGCTGGGCAGTGAAGCGCGTCATTTTGGGCTCAGTCTTTATGCGCAGTATTTTGTAGACGCCTTCCATAGCCGCTCCGATGGCCCGGGTAGTCCCCAGGGACAGCCGGCGCTTTATGGGGGGCACATCTACCAGGCGCAGCAGCTCGGCGATCCAGCTCCACAGCACGACCGGCTTGCCGTCGCTGATAAAGTAAGCCTTGCCCGCCGCCTCTTGGATATGCTCGGCAGCCAGCAGGTGGGCCTGGGCGGCATTGTCGATATAGGTAATATCGACCTTGTTGGTGCCGTCGCCTACCTGGGGAAGCTGTCCAGCCTTGGCGCGCTGCAGAACGCGGGGAATCAGATTGGGATCTCCCGGCCCGTAAATAAGGTGCGGGCGGATGGCTACCGTGGCCAGCTCGGCGCTGTTGGCGGCCAGAACCTCGCGCTCGGCAGTTGCTTTGGTGCGGGCGTAGGCGCACTCAAACTGGGTAGGATAGGGAATATCCTCCTGGATGTTTTCGATCTTGGCCTGGGGATGGTAAATGACGCTGGGAGTGCTGGTGTATACGAGTACGGGCACCCTGTGCTTCTGGCATCCGGCTATGACGTTGCGGCAGCCGTCAATGTTTATCGCTTCGTATTCGCTGTCCGGTCCCCAAATGCCGGCCTTTGAAGCCACGTGAAACACGGTGTCGCAGCCCTGGCAGGCTTCGGCAACTGCCGCGGCATCGGTTATGTCGGCCGCGGTAAAGCTGACGTCCAATCCATCCAGACATGAATGATAGCGCCGCGAAAGCACCTTAACTTGGTCGCCGCGGTCTATCAGCTTTCTGACGATGGCCAGCCCTAAGAATCCGCCTCCGCCGGTGACCAGGCAGGTGCTCATGATTTCAGCTCGTCTTCGGCCCAGGCCGCCAGCTCTTCGCGGTGGATTTTGGCGTTGTGGCGCGGGTCGACGGGGAAGCTGTCGTAGAACAGCAGGCGGCGGATCTCACCGAATTTTTCGTGATCGTCAAAGCGGGCCAGAATCTGGCGCACGATGACGGCTTCTTTCTTTTCCTCTTCGGGCATCTTTTCGGGGCGCGGCTCCACTATGAGCACGGGCTCCTGGGCACCGGGCTTGCCGATGCCGACGACCGCCGAGCGGCGCACCACGGGATGGGTGTTGGCCATGCCTTCGGCCATGACCGGGAAGATCGTGGTCTTAGGGGTGACGACGCGGTGGCTTTTGCGTCCGCAGAACCATAGGCGGTTCTTGTCGTCGAGGTAGCCTACATCGCCGACGCGGTGCCATTTGCGCCCGTCCTTGGTGGGAATCTTGGATAAGGCGTTGGCTTCGGGCTCTTCGTAATACTCCTGGGTGACCACATCGCCGTACACGATAATCTCGCCGACATGGTTGGCAGACAGGGTCATATCGGCGGTAAGCTCGCTGATGGGCTCATCGGTAATTTTAATGATCTTGACTTTAGTGCCAGCGGCGGGATGGCCCACGCAGGTTCCCGCGCCTTCGGCGGTCATGTCGGCGGTTTCCTTGATTACATCAGAGCCGCGCATGAGAGCGATGGGCAGGCTTTCGGTAGCTCCGTAGGGCGTGTACACATCGGCGTCTTCGCTGAGTATATTGGCCCAGGTTCTAAGCAGGGCCGGCGATACGGGAGCTCCGAAGGTAATGACGCGTTTTAGGGTGGGCAGCTTAATGTTGCATTCCTTGCAGTAGTCGCCGACCTTGCCCCAGATGGTGGGCGAGCCCTGACACATGGTGGCGTTGAATTTAATGATGGTGTCGACCACCGCTGCCGGCTCGCAGGCCGCCGGCTTGCTGGGATTGATGCTGGCGGGGATTACCGCGGTTATGCCCAGAGCCGCATCGAATAAGGCGAACAGCGGATAGCCGGGCACATCGATCTCGCCCTCCTCAAAATCGAACATTTTGCGCAGGGCGGTAACCTGGGCCTGGAACATGCGGTGCTGGTAAACTACGCCCTTGGCAGGCCCGGTGCTGCCGGAGGTAAACAGGATAGCGGCGGTATCGTCCAGGCATACCGGATGCGCCTCGAAGGTCTGGCCCTCAAAGGGAGCGGCCAGCTTGGTAAGCGAGGGCGCGCCGGGGAACCATTCGGAACCCGTAAACTTAAGCTTTACCGAGGTGAACGACTTGGAGTACAGAAGGCGCATGATTTGGGCCTTCGCGATGCCGATGAATACTTCGGGCTTGACGTGGCGCACGCAGCGCATCATATTGTCCATGCCCATGCCGGGATCGAGCATGACTGGCAGGGCGCCCAGCTTGAAAAGCGCGTATACTGTGGCGATAAGCTCCGGCCCTGACTGAAGCATAACCAGGGCCTTCTGTCCTGGGACTACACCGGCCTTCTGCATGGCTAGGGCAAAGCTGTCGGCTGTCTGGTTAAGCTTCTCGAAGGTCCAGCCCAGCATTTTGCTGCCCTTGGGGAAGATGATGGCCTCGGTCTGAGGCATTTCGCTGGCGGTCTTGGCCAGCAGGCTGCCAGTATTGGCTTCTGAAGTAGGCTGAGAATTGGGCATGTTATACCTCTAATAGTTGCTCTAAAGCCTCCTGAACGCGCACAGAGGCATCTTCCAGAATCCAGTGTCCTGCATCGCTGATGCGGGTGAACTGCGCCTCGGGAAAACGGCGGCGCCATTCATTTAGGAAGGTATCGTCAA
>JAFSXO010000386.1 GCA_017444045.1 bacterium
TATATCCCAAGCTTAAAGCCGTAGAAAAAAGTTCGCTTACTTATTCACCTTAAACCCAAAGGTAAAGGTCGAATGATCGTCTTCCTCGATATAATCAACTTTCTTAAAGCCAGCCGATTCTACCAGCTGCTCAGCGCCACGCTCCACCAGATCCCAGTTGCCGTCATTAATTATGAGAAGGCCGCCGGGGCGCAGAGCTTTAGCCATCGTGCGCAGCCAGGGACGGACATGCTCATCTACAAACTCCTCGGGATGCGGAGAAGCAAATAGCCCCAAATGCACGCCTGTCATATTGATTATATCTACACTATTCTCAGGAATACAGCAGTCCTCGAGCTTGCACTGAAATGTTTTGGCATCGGCACAGCGGGCCAAAAAGGTCAGGACATCGAGAGTATACATATCCAATTCAGCAGCAGAAAGCTTGGCCTTAGGCCCGATGCAGGCTCTGAAAAGAGGCAGAGTAAAGCCACAGCCGGCGCCCAGATCTGCCATATCCTTCCCCACCAGCTTATCGCCAAAATAATTGCGCATTACGCGGATGGTGCCTTCGCCAATTTTATAGGCACGGTCCTTGTTATACCCCTCTAAATGCCTAATGCCGCGGTTGGGGTTCAGCGAATAGGTCAGTTCATCGGCGCTATTGCTGAAATATTTGCGGTAGCGCTCCGGCAAAGAACGGGCTGTTTCTTCGTTATGGACAACCTCATCGGATAAGCTTCCGGCGTTGGCGGCATACCATGACGGCACTATAGCCTCGGTTATATAAGCAAAGGGCCAGCCATCCCATTCCGCAGACCCCGGCAGCAGAGCTAATTCTTCGGGGGAAGCATTAAAGCTGGGCACGTCAAAAAAAAGCTTATAGAAACGCATCCTGACCACGAAGGGAACCTGCATTTCCTGAAATCCGCGACACAGCTCCAGATACTTTTTCCACACCGCCTGATTCTTTTGCAAATCATCCTGGGGCAAAGAGCTGTTCCCCGAAATATGCCCCTTCCAAGGAAAGCTTTTCTTTTTTCTCTTCTCTTCCTCGCCCAAAAAATATGCGGACAAGTCTTTTTCAAAGGCACGCACGCGATCTGCCATTATCTCATCCCTGCGCTGCCGATCTTCGTTCACCTGCGGCGAATCGGCCGCCTGGTCAGGCGTAGCGGCAGGTGTTGCTACAGGCGCAGCTGAAGCCTCGCGGCTGGGCACAGCCAACGGTGAAGGCTCGGGCACTGAAGCGGAACTAAACAATAAATAGCCAGCCACAACCCCTACCGACGCCGCCACCAAAAGACCGGCAAATAATTGGCCCTTCGTTAAGTTCATATTTACCCTCGAAAAGAATATTTATACCAAAATCAGACGATATATTATATCATTAACGCCACCAAGGAAAAACCCAGTACTGACAAGTTATAAGCCAACGCAATGACCGTCCTGCTCTACAAAAGACGTTGCTTAAACTACACAATGCTCAATGATGAACCAATGCCATTAAACCTTAAGTCAGTATCGTTAACATAAGCAATGGCCAATTGATCCCCATTATAGCTCCCCCTAAAGGATGGCAGGGGGAGATGTCGCGACTGCGACAGAGGGGGTGGCCACAGCTGATGGAAAAATTGAAGTTTAACGCATGTTGTGTGCTAACTTGTACGCTAATATACAACGCAGCGCTAACTCACATGAATAACCAGAACCAATGCCATTAAACCTTAAGTTAATGGCATTGAGCTTTAACTAAATGCCATTGTTATCCTCAGACTTATATAGATCATATAGAGAACGGCGCCTGTTATCGCGGCGGAATTGACGGTAAGCGATAAGACTGCTGAAAACCTCGTCCTGCTGAAGATACGCGGCCAAATGCTGCGCCCAATAGCTGTGCACAGCGGCATTGGGATGGTTTGCGTATTTATGCCCTATCCTATCCTCAGACTGAAGCGCGCGTAAATACTGATTCTGGTGAACGGTAATCCAATTAGGATATATTTCCCTGCAGCCAATCAGCTCATCTGGCCTATCATCGCCATCGAGGGACAAAAGCATAAACTTACTGTCAAATGCCGCGGCCAACTGCGCCATGCGCCCAATTATATCCGCAAAAATAACGATCTGCTTATTCTTCGCAGGTATCTCCTGGTGTCGGATCGTAAACGCGGTAAATAGATGATTCAGAAAATTGCTGGTCGTAGAAATGCCGTCAGCAGGAAAAGCATAGCGATGCAAGGGATGATCGACAAAGCGGAAATCGCTGGCTAAAGCAGTGAACGGCATAGCGTAAAGATTGCTTACCGGATGGTCTGAACCCGAATAGGTGCATACAAAAGCTCGTGAAGATGGTATGGTACAGCGTCCACTATGGTTGTCGATCATAGCGTAGACCACTAAATCGTATTTGCGCTTCTTCAATAAACGCTGCATACGGATGTAGGAACGATAAGGCCCATAGCCTCTGACCCCGCCATTATCGCATAGAACATTGGGGAGCAGTTCATTTAGCTTCCAAACGTATGTCTCGCTGTCGCGCACACTGTCTCCATAGGTATATGAGCAGCCCATGAACAGAACATGATAGGGGCGTTCA
>JAFSXO010000387.1 GCA_017444045.1 bacterium
CATGCCGCTTATGGCTGTTAGGGGCGTTTTCAGCTCGTGGGAGGCGTCGGCCACAAAGCGCTTCTGGCTTTCGAAGCTCTTCTCGAGCTGGCTGACCATCTGGTCAAAGGCTTCGGCTACGTCGTTGATCTCCCTTTGGCTGCTGACGATACCCGTGCGCGCGCTCAGGTCGCCGTCTTCGATGGCTTTGGCTGTCTGGGCCAGCTGCTCCAGAGGCCTGCTCAGCCGTCGGCCGATGATCAGGCTGAAAACGACGCTGAGCAGAAGAGAGCCTAAGCCTCCCCAAAACAGCAGACTGTTTAAAGTGGCGGTCAGTTCTTCGGCTACGCGCCAGGAGGTGAACATCTGCAGGAATACATCGGGGAAGCCGTTAAGGCTAATGGGCATGAGCAGACAGAAAACCCGATGCCCGCTGCTGTCGTCAGCGGTCCAGCTTACCGAGTACGGCGGCTCTAAAGGCTCGAGCAGCTTGGCGGCATCGAACTGCTCCTGAGCGGGCAGGGGCATGATGCCGATGTTGTGTCCACCCTGAGCCAGTATTGTTCCGGAAAAGTCTATGATGCGGGCGCTTTGGTTAGCGTCGTCGAGGGCTTCAATTAGAGTGAAGGGTGTAAAATCGCCCAGTCGCTCGAAGAGTTCTTCATGTATCTCCTGCGGGGAAAGCTGGCTCAGGTGTACGCCTACGGTGGTGAAGGCTACGTCGGTTAGGCGCTGCTGGGTGGAGGTCCAAAGGCGTCCGGTGATCTGCTGCTGCAGCAGTAGTCCGATGCATATCAGCGTGATGCAGAGGGGAATAAAATAGCCGCTGGCTATCAGGACAGACAGACGCACCTGACGCCGCGGCCGCTTTTCGGGACTAATCTCAGCTGAGGGCATAGCCTACTCCGCGCACTGTGCGAATCAAACGCCTATCGTTGTCGCCCAGCTTGGTGCGCAGCGAACTGACGTGCACTTCAACCGTATTGGCCCCTCCGGGATAGTCCCAGCCCCAAATGGTGTCGAGTATCTGTTCCTTGGTAAGCACCTGGCGGGGATGGGTGATTAGATACTCTAATATCTCAAATTCCTTGGTGGTTAGCTCCACCTCTTTATTGTCGCGGAATACGCGGCGTTCACCGCGGTCCAGCACCAGATCGTTGTAGGTGATCTTATTGTCGCTGGCGGCGCCGGAGCGGCGGAGCAGGGACTTGACGCGCATGAGCAGCTCTTTGAATTTAAAGGGCTTGGCCAGATAATCGTCGGCACCGGTCTCGAAGCCCTTGACCTTGTCCTCCAGGGTGTCCTTGGCCGTGAGCATTATAATTGGCACGTTGTCGGCGGCGCGTATGCGCTTGCAGACCTCGATGCCCTCCATCTCGGGCAGCATCCAGTCCAGGATGACCAAATCGGGGCGTTCGCGCTTGTATACCTCGAGCCCCTCGGTGCCGGTGCCCGCGGATAATACGCGGTAGCCCTCACGCCCTAAGCCCAAATCGAGCAATTCGATAATGGATTCTTCGTCATCGACGACGAGAACGGTGATATTCTGTTTATCGGTTGAGTTTGCCATAAATGGTTTATTCCCAGTTTTTGGCTAAAACCTTTTTTGTTGGGGTGTTCGGTTTGTTATGGCCTGCGACTGCTATTAGCGTGACTACTTGAGGTATCTATCGTAGGTGGTTTTGTCGTAGTGGATGACCTCGTATACAGTGCCTTGTCGAGTTAAGGAACCCTTGCCGCCGCCGAGGGGAAGCTGGACAGATATGCGATCATTTGCGTCGCGCGAATCAACTGCGGTAAAGCTGCCTCCTGGTCCGGGATTGAGGTTCTCATAATAAATGCTTTTGTTCCAGACGTTGCCGCTTCTGGCCATCAACAGGGTAACGCCATTTATATTGGAGCCGTCCCTTGACCAGCTGATAGACAGGGGATTGCCCCAGGCGAAGTTTACCCAGTCGGGATCGTCGTAATTATGGAGTGTTTTGCTGTCGCGGTCTATCATGCGCTGGAGGATGGCAATTTTGCCTTTAGCCCGTTCCGCATCCTCGCGATTATTCTTCAGCGCCTCTTTTATGTCGGCTATCTCTTTTTGATAGCCTTTTATATTAGCGCTTATCCGGGCTTTAGTCTTTTTGATCCTCTCGCCGCGGCTGATTTTGGCTCCGTTGTCAGTGAATGTGGTAGCCACGTAGATGTAACGATTATTGTCGTCGTGAGCTGTCTTCCATTTGCTGATGGTCGGCCATGATGAGGACGGCTTTGGCGCGGCGCTTTCCTGCGGGGTCGGCTCAGGCTCTGGCGTTTCAGTTGGTTCTGGTTCGGGTGTCTCAGTCGGCTCAGGCTCGGGGACATCTACCGATGCCGAAAGCTCTTGGGACAAAGGTCCTAAGCAGCGCTTGTCATCCTCGTCCATGGCGTATTCGCAGATGGTCGCGGTTAACTGAAGCTGCTCTCCGGGCTTTAGCTTGGGGAACACCTTGGTCAGCTTTATCTTGATCTCCTTGCCAGCGCGCTCGGGCCCGATGGGAATAACCTTGGCGGGACCACTGCTGGGCTTCAGATTAAGCAGAAAACCCGCGGTCAGACCTTGCTTGCCCGCTAGGGAAATATCCGGAACCACAAGGCGGATATAGGCAGTGTTTGCCTTAAATTCCTTAAACTGGGGAGCAGGTATGGCGTAAGCGGTAAAGCCTGTTTTCAGACTTTCATCCTTGCTTGGCGCGAATATCATCATCACATCGCCGGCTATCGAGCTTTTAGGTGAAGGCAAGAAAATTCCGCGTTTCAGCTGGGACGGGTGCTTATCTGGCTCGACGCACAGGGTAGTCTGCGCAGCGTTATCCTTAGGCACGATGATGACAGCGCAGTCCTTTTCTTGGGCAGGACAATGCGGACCATCATGCACGAGAAGCGGCCGGAGAAATTTATACTTTTAGGAACTGGCTTGGCTGGTGTCAGCTTTACTAGCGGCAGATAGCCCGCGCCTTCGTACGCTTTTGCAAAGGTTCCGAAAGACTTCTGGCAGTAGGAGACGAAATACTCTCCCAGCGTAATGCTGCTTATGCCAAAGCACTTCTGCAGCGGGGTGCTGATGTTGGGCCGGCTGTAATACTCCCGCGCCTCCATCAGGTTCTTGGCGGTTATCTTGCTCTTGCCGCTTTGTTTTCTGACAAAGCTGGCGAACTTGGAAAGGGCGTAGCCGTACTGTCCGGCTTTATCGCCTTCCTCGTCCTTGTCCATCGGGTATTGGAAAAGATACTCGTAGGGGCCGTCGCTGGTCAGCTCTGGTGTGGTGGTGATGATTTTTGTTCTCTTGTAGTACTCTAGGGCATCGGCTTCTAATAGTACGGTTACCATCTCGTCAAACTTTTTGGAGTTTACTCCGTAAGAGAAATGGTATTCTTCCTGGCAGATGTGGAACAGCTCGTGGGTGATTGTGAGCAGCAGGTTGTCCCATTTTTCACCGCCGCTCTGTGCTGTGTCTTTTAGGTCTTGCTGTATGTTTATTTCGATGTAAGGGTTGCGCAGCAGCGTTGAAGTCTGATAGCCCAGCACACCAAGATTCTTCTTCAGATAGAAGCATACCGTATAGCTGGGCATTTTGACCTTAACCACTTGGCCTAGATATGCGTAGGCTGTGGCTATCTTCGTTATGGTCTGCTCTATGAACGGGGGAACGCTTTCGATCTGCTTTTTCAGTTTCTGATATTCTGGGTCTTTGTCCAGCGCTTCCTGGGCGGCTTTTGACAGCCCGAGATTGGCGCTGAAGAGGCTGGAAGCATCGCTGACGGCGCTGGTAGCATGTTCCAGCCAGGTTTTTGGATACTTCTTCTTCGCCGCATTGATGATGGTATTCTGGCGTTTCTTCAGCTTTTCTAGATTATCATAGAAATCTTTGTCTACGTCTTTGCCGTTCCAGTACAGCTGGAAAGGTTTGGCGTTCGTGGGACATTCGATATACCAATTTTCTCCGTCTGTTTTACAATAGTAAGAGGTTTCTCTGCGGTATTCCACTACATAGGCTGCGCCGGTAAAGACTGCGGGCAGGCCGATTACGACTATGCCTACAGCTGCCAGCACAAAGGAGTTCTGATTGCTCTGGAAGGATGCTGTCTGGCCGTCTAGAGCGGTGCAGTATTCGAATATATCGCCCTTGTCGGTCACGCGGTAGAAGCGGACTTGGCTGTGCAGGCTCTTGTCGATGCCCAATTCGCCGAGATCGACGCTCAGCGTGTAATAGCCGGGAAGGCGCTCATCATCGGCTAAACCGGCATCTACCTCCCAGGCGGCGACAGCGAAGATATTGCGTTCAAGCAGCTGCCTGTTGGCCGTCTGCAGAGTCTCATTGAGTTCGGTGACCGGTTTAACGTCCAGCTTTTTGCTGCGCCCTAAAGCACCTTTTGGAACGCTTAAAATGACGCCCTTCTGAATCTCGCGGGTTATGGCGGCGCTGTTAGCTTTTGGGGATTTCTTTTGGTTCGGTAGAGGGGGCCAGCTGTTCGTATAGGGCTTATTGGGATTATTTGGCTTATCTGGCTGTGGCGGTTCCTCGGGCTGGCATCCCTTTACGATGCACAATGCTCCGATGCCGGCGATGAGCAGCATAATGAGAACGGTGACAGCGCAGCCGCGCCAGCATCCCGAAGCTTTGGCGGGCTTTGCTGGCTCGGCTTGGGAATTATGGCGCGGAGCCGACTGCTGTCCCGCAGATCGTGGAGCAGTATTGGACGCGTGACGGGATGCTGGCTGCGAGGCTGCCGGAGCAACGGGGGCCGTCGCTGACATAGCTGGCTGATTTGATGATAGGGATGCCAGATTGCGCGCGGGCTGCGATGTGGGGTGCGTGACTTGAGGAGCAGGCGGGACTGACGCTGGAGGAGTCGCAGGGCTAGGCACGGAGGGAGGGACAGGAGTGGCGGGGAGGTCGGTTTTAGTCCCGCATTCTCGGCAGAACTTGGAGGTCTCTTTAAGCTGGGCTCCGCAGTTGGAACAAAATCTTGCCATTTTGAACTCCTTAATAGTCAGTCTTTATTTGGAGAATAGCTTAGGCTGAGAGCTTATAAGCTTTATTTCTTTTGCTGCTTTTGTTGCCTTTGGCGATTGCGCACCTGCTTCTTATATAAAATTGAGTTCATATCTATTAATCCTCCGCTGCCTGAATACTTTGGTTTTTCGGTTGCCTTCGGGGTTGGTGTCGGAGTTGGCGTGGGGGTCTCTTCTGTCTCGGTGATATATGCCGCAGCCGAAAGCTCTTGGGACAGGGCGCCGAGACAGCGATTGCCCTTCTTGTCCAGGGCATATTCGCAGATAGTTGCGGTAAACTTTAGTTTT
This sequence comes from bacterium, assembly GCA_017444045.1. Taxonomy (GTDB): domain Bacteria; phylum Vulcanimicrobiota; class Xenobia; order Xenobiales; family Xenobiaceae; genus JAFSXO01. The sequence goes on from JAFSXO010000387.1 coordinate 5,311, forward strand.
CCTGACTTTATTTTCGGGAACACTTTAGCTGTCTGCAATTTGATCCTCTTGCCCGCGTTGGCGGGATCGATGGGAATAGCCTGAGCAGGACCGCTGCTGGGCTTGAGGTTAAGGATAAATCCCGCTGTCAGTCCCTGCTTGCCGGCGGCTGACAGCTCTGGAATTTTAGCGCTGATGTATTCGCTATCGGCCTTGAGCTCCTGAAAATTAGGGGCTGGCATGGTGTAAACTGTCATGTCTGTCTCCAGGGTACTCTTTTTGCCTGGCTTGAAGACCATCAGCATTTCGCTAATGATTGTAGTCTTGTTCGAAGGTATGAAAATGCCGAGTTTAAGCTGGGATCTTTGCGTGTTGGGTTCTATGCACAGAACGGCCTGATCCTCGTTCTCCTGAGGCACGATGATGACTGGACATAGCTTGTCTTTGGGCGCGGCTATTCTGGCCGCTCTGCACGAGTAGGGACCAGAAAACACCATTCTGACCTGGACGGGCGCAGCTGTGCTAATCTTTACCAGCTTCACCTGTCCGACACCGCTGAATTTTTGGATAATAGTATTGAATGCGTGCTGGCAGTAGGCGACGAAATAATCGCCTAGCTTAGAATCGTCAAGACTAAAGCATTTTTTCAGCGGGTCGCTTATGTTCGGTCTGCTGTAATAATCCCGCGCTTCCATTAGATTTTTGGCCGTGATGCTTTTTTTGCCGCTTTTTTCCCGGATAAACCTAACGAATTTGGAAAGCGTGTATCCGTACTCATCAGCGCTGTCGCCTTCTTCATCCTTGTCCATAGGGTACATGAGAAGATAATCGTACGGGCCGTCGCTGGTCAGCTCAGGGGTGGTGGTGATGATTTTATTTTTCCTGTAGTAAGCGAAGGCGTCGGCTTCGAGCACGACGGTCACCATTTCGTCAAACTTTTTGGAGTTTACGCCGATGCAGAAATGGTACTCTTCCTGGCAGATGTGGAAGAGCTCATGGGTTATCGTAAGCAGCAGGTTGTCCCAGTCCTTGCCGCCGCTCTGGACCGTACTCTTCAGGCTGGGCAGCAGGTTGATTTCGATGTAAGGATTGCGGAAGAACGTGGAAACCTGAAAGCCGAGAGCTTGTCCCAAGCCCTTCTTTAGATAAAAGCATACATCGTAGCTAGGCATTTTGACTTTAACCTTTTTGCCGAGGTATACGTAAGCTGTGGTGATCTGCACCACGGTTTTGTCTATGAAAGGCGGAACGTTTTTTATCTGCTTTTTCAGCTTCTGGTATTCGGGATCTTTTTCCAGCGCTTCCTGGGCGGCTTTAGACAGATCTGCGTTGGAGCTGAGGGCGACGCTGGCATAATTGTCAAAATCTAGCAAGTCTCTGTGCTTAAGCTGTGCTGCTCTGATAATTGCAGCCTGCCGTTCCTTCAGCTTTTTCATTTTATCGTAGAAATCTTTGTCTACGTCTGTACTGTTCCAGTACAGTTTGAAGGTTCCGGCTTTGGTGGGACATTCTAGGTACCAATTGTTACCGTCTTTGTAGCAGTAGTAGAATTTTTCGCTGAGATATTCTTTTATAAATGTCCCCCCGGCTACGGCTGCGGGCAGGACGATGGCGCTCAAGCCTATGGCTGACAGTATAAACGAATTCTGGTTGCCCTGTAATGTGGCGATCTGGCCCTCTATTGAGGTATTGTATTCGAATAGGTCTCCTTTGTCGGTGAGGCGATAGAAGTGCACCTGGTTATACAGGCTCCTGCCGAGGCCCAATTCGCTGAGGTCAACGCGCAGAGAATAATAGCCGGGCAGGCGCTCATCGTCGGCTAAGCCGGCATCGACTTCCCAGGCGGCGATGGCGAAAATGTCGCGTTCCTTCAGTTTCTTTTCGGCCGTAAGCAGAACCTCATTTAGTTCGGTTACGGGGGTAATCTCCAGCTTTTTGCTGCGTCCCAAGGCGCCTTTCGGAACGCTTATAGTGACGCCCTTCTGGACCTCGCGGGTTATAATGGCGGTAGTGCTGGCTTTTGGGGTGTCCTTGCTTGGCTGGGCGGTAGAGCTGCTGTTATTAGATACTTTATCCCGCTTAGCTGTTTCGTGCCTAGCGGTGCGGCGCTGTTCAGCCGTCTCGTGCTGCTTATATGCCTTGTGTGGCTTGGAGATTTTGCTTGGCCGCGGCGGTTCCTCGGGCTGGCATCCCTTTACGATACACAATGCTCCGATGCCGGCGATGAGCAGCATAATGAGAACGGTGACAGCGCATCCGCGCCAGCAGCCCGAATGTTTGGCTGGCTTTGTCTGATCGGTCTTGGCACTGTGGTGTGGTGTTGCCTTTTGCTCCGCAGAGCGTGGGGTCGCCTTTGGCGCGGGCCGAGAAGCTGTCGGAGCGGTATTGGCTGTATCTTGCTGGACTGGGCGATCTGCAATCGTGGACCCCAGCTTGCGCGCTGGCTGTGATGTGTGGTGTGTGGCTTGAGGAGCAGGCGGGACTGGCGTCTGCTGATCTGCAATACTGGGCGCGGAGGAGACTGGAGTGGCGCGGATCTCTGTTCTAGTTCCGCAGTCTCGGCAGAACTTAGATGTTTCCTGAAGCTGGGCACCGCAGTTGGAACAGAAGCTTGGCATCTCGGTCTCCTCAGTCGTTTGTCTTGGCAATTAAGAGCCAAGCTGTGCTGGCGCGGGAGCTGGTATAGCGCAAACGGGCTAGCGATAGAGCGCTAAGCCCGTAAGATTGGCGTTAAGCTACGGACGCACCAGAGCGAAGTTCAGGGGACAGCCATCGGGGAGCATGCCTTCGCCAATAGCGTACTGGTGTCCATCTTTTCTGTAAAACTTTTTGATGCGGATATTGCCGGGGCCTACAACGTAAATGCCGCCATTTTCCCATTTGCCCTTGTAGATGCTGTCTCTGTCGCGGGACATATCGCGGTATTCACCCTCGCGGGCGAATTTGATGCGGAGCGGATCTAGGCAGAGCTTAACGGAGTTTCCCTGCATGACGATGTTGATGAGCGCATACTCTGCAGCAGCGGATTGGAATTTATCGTTTGGGTCTACCTCTATCAGACATTTCCAGCCGCCGCAGATTTTGGCTTTGTCGGTGATGATTTGAGCATCGCGGGGGACGCCGTTCTGCTTGACATCTTCTATGTACCAATAGAAATCGTCTAGGGTGCATCCGGTGCGGGCCTTAGCGGGGCTCAGCGTGCTTAGAACTAGGAACGCAATGGCAATGGCTGCTAAAGAGTATAGAAAACTGTGTTTTTTCATATCGTACCTCCGTTTATGTTTTTATGTTGAAAAATATGACAGAAATGAACTCCCGCCAGCATTTGCGGTGCTGGAGTCATCTGCGCTGTGCGTTTCATTATTGTGAATAATATAGTTTTATTTAGGGTATGCCGTTCCTTGTCCATGCTGTAAAGCTGGCCATTGTTGGCATAAATCATTTGGAACGAAAGCTTATCCTTGTACAGCGTAAGCCCCTTTCTGAAGAAGGAAGTTAAAGATCAGATCGCCAGCCGCGATCCGCGAGAGCGGATGTCCTGGAACTGGTACGATACCTGGCAGGAGGAGCACCACCGTGTCTTCGTAGTTGCTAAGCTGTGCAAGGCCGACCTGCTGCAAGAGGTGCACCAGTCGCTGCAGAAGGCCGTTGAAGAAGGCCAGACCTTTGAGGAATGGCGCAGCGAGATCATGCCTAAGCTGGAAGGCAGATGGATCGGAAAGACCGTAGGCGAGCTCTGGGACGAGCTGCCGGAAGAAGAAAAAGACAAACGCAGGGATCAGGAGCCTAACGCCGAGCAACGCCAGGAGGTTATCGCGCCTAAGCGGCTGGAGCGCATCTACCAAACCAACATGAAAGTGGCTCACGCTGCCGGGCAATATCAGAGTTTGGTGGATATGGCCGATCTGTATCCTTACTGGCGTTACTGCACCCAGGAGGACGACAGAGTCCGCAAGGGACATGCCATACTTAATAACAAGGTTTTTCATCATTCAGATCAGTTCTGGGATACGCATTACCCGCCTAACGGCTGGAACTGCCGCTGCTATGTGCGGGCTATGGATGAGGACGATCTGGAGGACGAGGGGCTGAAGGTTATCAGCTCTAAGAGCCTCAAGACCAAGCTGGAGGACAGCGCCGGCGGGCATAAGAAGCTGGCGTATATTATCGACGGACAGACCGTTTCGACCGAAGACGGCTGGAATTACAACCCTGGGAAAATAAACAGAGACGGCGGCAAAGATGGCGACGGTGGCTCACCGTCTGAGTCGCCCAGTCCGGAAGGCGGCCCTAGCGACGGCCAGGATAGCGGATCGGACAGCGACAAGGGCAAAGACGCTGGCAAAAAGAGCGGATCCGAAGACAAGGGCAAGGAAGCTGGGAAAAGCAGCGCTCCGGCTGGCGCAAAAGGCGCTGAGCAGAGTGCTGCCAGCAAGGATGCTGGCAAGGCCAGCGAGGCCAAACAGGATGAAAGCAGCGCCTCTGAGCAGGCGGCAGCCAAGGAGCAGAACGGGAAGAAGGGCGCTGACAAAGATAGTAAGCAGGCTGAGACTGTAGGCGCTGAGCGAGCTGCTGACAAGAGCGCAGGGCAGGCAGCGGCTAAGAAAGAGCAGCCGTCTGGGGAACGCGCTGCGGTTAAGGCTGCTGGGCAGGATGCGGAGCCTCGCGCTGGCCAGACGGCAACGGCAGAGCGGAATATAAGGGCCAACATAGGGCCTATGGTGGAACGGAAGCTAGCTAAGCTTGAGCCACGACTGGCGGAATATGTGAGGAAGGATATAGAGGGATATCCCGGCAGCAGAACGCTAAAGAAGCTGGCTGATGTGCAGCCGGATGGGAAGCTTGTGCTTGAGTCTGCGCAGTCTGCAGATAAGCTGGCTAAA
>JAFSXO010000388.1 GCA_017444045.1 bacterium
AGCAATACGGCTGCGATAACGTCAGCATAGAATTCGATCAGGAGACCAGCAAGCTCACCATGTGGGCCCGCAAAACTGTCGTAGAGACCGTAACCGATCCTAAGACACAGGTCACTCCCGCCGAAGCTCTCGAGATGGGAGCTGACGAGGAAGAGTGTGCGCTGGGTACTATAATTGAAGTTGAGATGTCCGAAGAGGTCAATGCCGCCTTTGGCCGCATTGCTGCCCAAACCGCCCGCCAAGTGCTCAGCACTAAGCTTCGCGACATCGAGCGCGAAGCTATGAGAGAGGAATTCAGCACGAAAATCAACGATATTATGACCGTTACTGTCCAGCGCAGTGAGCACAAGGAATACATCGTTGAGGTTCGCCGCAGCGAAAACGACAGCAGCCATTCTGAGGGAGTAATCCCAGTTAACGAGCAGTCACACAACGAGTACCTGCGCAAGGGAGATCGCATCAAAGCGCTAGTTATCGGAGTGCGAGACAGCCCGCGCGGGCCTCAGGTCGTCTTTTCCCGCTCCAATCCTGGCCTGCTTAAGCATCTATTTGAGCAGTCGGTTCCCGAAATCAACCGCGGTATCGTCTCCATCAAGGCCGTTGTCCGCGAGGCAGGACTGCGCTCTAAAATCGCCGTCAAATCAAACGACCCCAGCATCGATCCCGTCGGTGCCTGCGTAGGCCCTAAGGGAACGCGTGTGCAGAGCATAGTCGATGAGCTGCGCAACGAAAAAATCGATGTAATACCTTGGTCTGAAGACGCGTCGACGTTCATTTCCAATGCCCTGCAGCCCGCTGTAGTTACCAGCGTCACTCTTAACAAGGATGACAGCGGAAACGACAAAGCATTGGTTATAGTCGCCGATAAATATTTGCCTCTGGCAATTGGACGCGAAGGGCAGAACGCGCGCCTAGCAGCCAAACTCACGGGATGGCATATCGATATCCGCAGTGAGAGCAACGTTTTAGCCGAATCGGGAAAGCCCCACGGCTCAGCTGAAAGCAACAGCTCAGCTGAACTTCCGTCGGAGCCTGCAGCCGATCAGAACTGAATTAATGGAAACTGCACCTGCCGTCCCCCAGCGTAAATGCGTGGTATGCCACCAGCTACGCCCCCGCTCCGAGCTATTGCGCCTGGCGGCGCCCGTTCGGGGGGGACACATAGTACCCAACCCCCAAGGCAACACAGGAGGCAAAGGGTACTACGTCTGCCGTGAAGGAGGCTGCGTGGCAAAACTACGCACAGACCGCAAAATGCGCAAGGTTTTTTCCTGCCGCATTGACGATGAAACCTATAATTGGCTGTCTCAGCAGGTTACAGCTCCGAATATATCTGAGTCACCCAATCAACTAAGAGCGACTGCCAAAGTCCCCTCAGAGCTCGCAACACAGAAGCTGTGAGGCTCACCAAACAAGAGGAAGTGGTACTGATGGGAAACAACAACCAAAATGGAAAAATTAGAGTATACGAACTTGCCCGCGATCTCGGCCTAGAAGATAACAAGACGCTAATCCGCATTTTGCTGACCATGGGCTATTCCTCCGTAAAAACGGCCTCAAGCAGTATTCCCGACGATGCTGTGCAAAAAGTGCGCGAAACCGTTATTCCCCACTTAGAGCAGATCAATCGCGAAGCCAAGGGAAAAAAAGCCAAAGCCGCCGACAAAGAGCCCAAACAGGAAAAAGCTGTTCCTACCGTAAAGCGTGTGCGCGTGGTAAAGCGTTCTAATTCTCCAGCTGATACTAACGAAAAGGCCGCCGAAGCTCATACCGAAGCTACCCCCTCAGCACCAGAAGAAACAGTTCAGCACGTACCCGAGTTGCCCCAAGAGCCCGAAGCCGTACAGCAGCCTAAGGCTGGCACTGAGGCGAAGGCTATTGCCAGCGCCCGTCCACAAGAAGCATCCGCGGCAGGCAAGTCTGCTGATACAGAAGCCACGCAGGCTCCCCTAGTCCTTCCCGCCGACAGCACCTACTCAGCCTCAGGCAAAGACAGCGCCCCGAGCGCAGCCGAAGAGAAAAAAGCGCCCGCCGAAGCAAAGCCTGTAGATCAGAAGGCCAAAGCAGAAGTGACTGCGCCAGTCTCCGAAAGCATTACAGCAGCGCCCGAGAGCAAGAAAGAGGTTAAGGAAGAGATCAAAGGGATCAGCCCCGAAGAAGCCTTCCGCATCAGCAAACCCGAAACGGCAAAAAGCACCAAGGTTGAAGTGCGCATTAGCGAAAAGACACCCAAAAGCCAGCAAAAGCGCAAGCCCCCGCGCTATTATAGCGTTGACGGCACCAATCTGGATGACGATGACAAGCCAGAGACGCTTTCGGGCATTACCGGAGACTTATTTGGCATTGGCGACGAAGAGCTAGACAAACCCGTTCAGCTGAGCACAATCTCGCCCGAGCAGGCCTTTAGCCTGCCCAAACCAGTCGGCAAGGGCAAGGAAAAGAATCCCGCGGACACCATGATCAAAGTAAAGCCCGTAGGTCGTGCTGGCATGAATACGCGCGGGAATGCTCCCCAAGGACGCGGACAGAACGCCGGACGCCCTGGGCAGGGCAGAATGGGACAGGGCAACGGACGCCAGCAGAATGCTGGCCGCCCAGGGATAGGCAGCAGCCGTCCCGGCCAAGGCTTTAACAGACCTGGCCAGGGCTTCTCCCGCCAGGGTCAGAATGGCCGTCCCATGCAGCATGGCAAGAAGAAAGGTTCAGAACAGCAGGCAGAAGACAGCAAGGTCATCAGCCTGCCTGAGGTTATCGCCTTGTCCGAATTAGCTAAGCGTTTGGGCAAACCGGCTAACGAGCTGATCCGCCACCTGATTAGCCAAGGCAAGATGGTTACCATCAATCAGGCGCTTCAGTACGAAGAGGCCTGCAAAATAGCCAGCGATTTCGGCTTTGAGGTTGGCGATATGGCGGCTGAGGACATCCCCATCGAGTTAATGGAAGATGAGACTGAGCGCGATCTCACCCCGCGTCCGCCGGTCGTTACCGTATTGGGCCATGTAGACCACGGAAAGACCTCACTGCTCGATGCTATTCGCAGCACCTCGGTAACCGAAGGCGAAGCAGGAGGCATTACCCAAAAAATCGGTGCCTATACAGTAACGCATACGGCGACAGACTCCGATGAAAAGCGGCTGATCACCTTTATCGATACTCCCGGCCACGAAGCCTTTACACAGATGCGCGCCCGCGGAGCCTCGGTCACCGATATCGCCGTTCTGGTCGTGGCCGCCAACGATGGCGTAATGCCTCAGACCATAGAGGCCATCAACCACGCCAAAGCTGCCAAGGTGCCCATTATCGTAGCGATTAATAAGTGCGATCTGCCCGATGCCGCACCGGATCGCGTTATGCAGCAGCTTACCGAATACGGCTTGGTCGCCGAGGATTGGGGCGGAGATACGGTCATGGTACAGGTATCCGCCAAAAAGCACGTCAATCTCAGCGAGTTGCTCGATATGATCCTTTTGGTGGCCGATCTGAACGAGCTTAAGGCCAACGCCTCTATGCACGCTCAGGGTACCATCCTCGAGGGCTGGATGAGCAAGGGTATGGGTCCTGTAGCCACCGTTTTGGTTCAGGCGGGCACTCTGCGCGTCGGCGATACGGTCGTGGTCGGCAAGACCTGGGGACGCATACGCTGCCTTACCAACGAAAAGGGCAAGCGCATCCCTTCTGCTGGGCCTTCAATCCCCGCCGAGATCACCGGTCTAAATGACGTTCCCAATGCCGGCGATTATCTGCAGGCGGTTACGGACGAAAAGATGGCCAAACAGGTGTCGGCAGCCCGCATGGCCCAGGAGCGCAACAAACGCATAACCTCCGGCACCAAGCAGACTCTAGAGAGCCTGTTCAGCGATTTAGAGAATGGCGTTGCCAAGGATCTTAATATCCTGGTTAAGGCCGACGGACACGGCAGTATGGAAGCCATCAATCAGTCGCTCAATAAGCTTTCTACCGATGAGGTAGCCATTAAGATCGTCCACTCCGGTGTCGGAGCTATTACCGAGAATGACGTCTACTTAGCCAAGACCTCCAACGCCATAATCGTTGGCTTCAATGTGCGCCCCGACAACCAGGTTAAGAGGGTGGCCATGCAGGAAGGCGTGGACATTCGTTACTATCAGGTTATTTACCACGTTATGGACGATATCCGCTCAGTCATGTCCGGTATGCTTACTCCTGATATCGTTGAGCAAGAGATCGGACATGTAGAGGTGCGCAACATCTTCAAGATCAGCAAAGTTGGCAAGGTCGCTGGCTGCTACGTAACCGAAGGCAAGGTTACCCGAGACGGGCTTGTACGCGTTTTACGCGATGGCATCGTTATCTTTACCGGCCATATCGATACGCTCAAGCGCTTCAAGGACGATGTCAAGGAAGTTAGCGAGGGCTATGAATGCGGTCTGACCGTAGCTGATTATCCCAACGTAGAAGAAGGCGATGTGCTGGAGATTTTCAAGAAGATCGAGCACAAACGCGAGCTATAAGCTTATGCCCATGCAGGGCCAAGCCTAAATGGCTTAAGATATATTATTTTAACGCGGGCGGCGAGGATACTGTTTCCTTGCCGCTGTCTGTACATTAGGTATTTAATTATGAAACACCGTCCTCAGCGTCTGCAATCGCTCCTTTTATCCCTAGGAAGCGAGATTTTAAGAAAAATAAAGGATCCGGCTATAAACAGCGGCTCCGACAACGAGATTATTAGCTTTACCGACGTTATTGTCTCCAAGGATCTGCGCACTGCCCGCTATCTGGTCAGCATTATGGCTTCGCCTGAGCGCCAAGCTGAGATCATGGCCGGGCTAGAGCATTCAGCGGGCTTCTTTCACAGAGAGCTGCGCTCCGCTATGAGCACTTCGTCTATTCCAAACGTGCATTTCACCCAGGATCACACTATGGAAAAAGCGGCTCAGCTAATACAGCTTATCGATGAGGTCAATAAGAATATCCCCAACCAGGCTGAACAGGAGGTTACCGACGAATATGCCGACTAACAGTTCCACTAACACCGCCGCCAGATATATAGAGACTACTAATTTAGAGATCCCGCAGGTAGTTAATCAGGTAATCACCGCCATCGATTCTGGCAGCCGCTTCCTCATGGTGCCCCACATCCATATCGACGGCGACGATCTGGGCTGCATGATTGGCTTAGCCTTAGCCCTGCGCCAGCTAAACAAGGAAGTTTACCTGTACACTTCAGATCCGGTGCCTGAGCGCTACCGTATGCTCAATGGGCACGAGCTCATCACCAACGAGCTGCCCAGCGGCCAATTCGATGCGGTATTCATTCTGGAATGCCCCAATCCCGAAAGGCTGCCCAATGGCTTTATCCCCAAGAAGTATACCCAGA
>JAFSXO010000389.1 GCA_017444045.1 bacterium
AAAAGCCTAGGCTGACCAGCCGGCACAGATTGGAGTAGCCTTGGCGGTTTTTGGCGATTAAAGTCAAGTGATAGGGATTGCCATCTATATGGGCATCTTGGTCAAAACGAGAGCGCTGAGCGACATAGACCTCGCAGCCCAGCAAGGGCTTTATACCCTCCTTGCAGCAGGCATTATAAAAATCTATAACCCCACCCATGACCCCATGATCGGTTATGGCCACGGCGGTCTGACCCAATTCCTTAATGCGCGTCACCAACGGAGAGGGTCGGCCTTTGACGGGTAATTCCACGCGGTTGCAGCCATCTAAAAGGCTATATTCGGTGTGAAGGTGAAGATGAACGAAAGCCATGGAAGACTCCTTTCCATTTTGTTCAATGCCAATGCCAATAGTTAAGAAATCGTAAGCATATGTGCGCTTGCGCCAGCTTCCGCGCTGGCACAAAATAAGCGCGCCAAAGCAGTGCTTAACGCCAAACTCGCTACGCACTTGAACAGACTAAAACTCACGAGAATACGGACAGATACGCAATTTAACGAAACCGATGCTATGTTAGGCACATAAACGGACACGATAACATAGCAATGTCGTTTAGTTAGTGTTTCGCGAACATATTCGCGCTGCACCAGCTTCCGCGCTGGCACAGCTTCGCTCAGATATGCCTTAAGCGGAACTGGTTACGCGCTATTATCTGCAAACAACGGCCATGAATTGTACCCACATGGGCTTAACTAAATGATATTGCACAACACAGCAATAGCGCAATAGCGCAATATATTTACAGTATTTTTATGTAATTATATTATACCGTTAAAACATACCAAATTCAAGCAAATATTTGTAAACAAAAAGGACATTATAATAATTATAGTCCTTCTGACCAACTAGCATGTGCGGACATCAGCCGAGAGCAGACCCATAATCTTAGCTACAGACGCTTATGAATAAAGACTGTCGCCATACCCCAGGAAAACGGCCACTTTTCTTCGCTGACCAGCTCCCAATCTTTAGCTGGCAAGGCCTGGCTTAGCGAGATCGCTCTCGCCCCTTTGGGCGCGGCTTTGCTAAAATTGCTCACCGCTTTTTTCCAATGCTGGGCAGAAAGACAGGTCCCGGCAAAAAAGTACACAGATGCTTTAGGAATCTCGCACTTGAGAATATCCCCGGGGCGAAAAGACACCACGCCCTGCAATTTCAAAACCCGCACCAGCCGCTCGCCGTGATCGATATAGCCGCGCAGTAGGTCGATTCCGTACGCCTTCGCACCAAAAGCCAGCCCCGCCACCAAAGGCACTGTGCCGCGCCCGCAGCCGAGGTCGACGACCACATCGTTTTCGTCGACCTCCAAGCGCTTCAGAAGCTGATAGGCCGTTCCCGGCAGGGTCTCGCCGTAAATTAAATCGTCAGCGCGCTGATAGCGATTCTCAGCGGCCTCGACCAGTTTCTGCGGCGTAGTGTCAAGCCATCCCCACCATAACGCACAGCGAACCTGCCACCACCAGCGCTTCAGTCCATAGCAGACGAGCTCCACCCAGGCACGCCACATCAGCCAGAAGGCATTGCTCACGCCTACGGTCCACAGCTGACGTTTATCCTGCCAGGTTTCGCTCATATTACAGACCTCCATACCAATGCTAAAGGAAAACTAACCGAACTATGAAGTCATTTCATCCCAAACCTGGGTAAGTTCCTCGGCTTCTTGTTTTTTGGCCTCATACTCCCGCTGCACCTTCTGGGCTTCAGCAGGATCGCTGTATAAGTCAGGATCGCCCAAGCGCTCACCCAATTTGGCTACCTCATCCTCCAGCTCGAAAATGCGCTTCTCTAGCACCTCCAGCTTCCAGCGAATCTTTTTCGGCTCGCTATTCTGATGCAAGGCCTGGCGATCCTTAGCGATCTGCGTTTTTGTCTTAGCTGTCTCGCTCTGCTTGGCTTTAGCTAAAGCCTGCTCTTCGCGACGCTTTTCCGCCTCGCGGCGCAGATGGTAATCGTCGTAATTGCCGATATAGCGAAATGCCTGATAATCGCGGATCTCTACGATGCAGGTGGCAATACTGTTCATAAAGTGGCGATCGTGCGTAACCAGAATTATGGTTCCCTCGTAATTCTGCAGCGCGTCCAGCAGAGCTTCGCGGGCCGTAATATCCAAGTGATTGGTAGGCTCATCTAACAGCAGCAGATTGGACGGGGTAAGTATACAGCGCGACAGGGCGACGCGGCTGCGCTCGCCGCCGCTCAATATCCCCACCTTTTTGTTTACGTCGTCGCCTTCAAAAAGCAGACAGCCCAGGATGGTGCGGATGCGCGTCTGATCCGTAAACTGCGGAGCGACCTCAGCAGCTTCTTCAAGCACGGTTTTCTCATCGTCCAAAGCCTCGGCCTGATGCTGAGCATAATATACCGGCGCGATCTTATAGCCAGCCTTAATAGTGCCAGAATCGGGACGCTCTAAATTTGCCAGCAGGCGCAGCAGGGTGGACTTGCCCACTCCATTCGCCCCTACTAGGGCCACGCATTCGCCGCGCCGCACCTGAAGGCTTAAATCTTTAAGGACGATCCGCTCCCCATACGACTTGCTGATGCGGTGAATATTCAGCACTTCTTCGCCGGAAGCCACCGTCTCGGCGAAGCTGGCCTTCAGAGCGCGCTGATCCTTGTCAGGAGCTTCAATAAGCTGGCGCTTCTCGATCATCTTCATGCGGCTCTGCACTCGGGTAGCCAGCGTCGCTTTGTAGCGAAAGCGCTCCACGAATTTCATTTCCTGAGCCAAGCGCTTCTGCTGGTTATCGTAAGCCGCCTGCTGCTGTTCCCGGCGCAGCTCGCGCTCCTGAAGATAAAAGGTGTAATTGCCAGCGTAGCTGGTGATCTTGCCCTGGCGCAGCTCCAAAGTACACTTGACCAATTTGTCCAGGAAATAACGGTCGTGGGAGACCAACAGCACAGCTGCCGAGGTTTTGCTTAGATAATCCTCAAGCCACTCCACGGTCTGCACATCCAAATGGTTGGTCGGCTCGTCGAGCAGCATTAAATCCGGCTCGCGCAGAAGCATCCTGGCCATGGCCCCGCGCATCTGCCAGCCTCCGCTGAATTCACGGCACAGCCTGTTAAAGTCCGAGTTTTTAAAACCCATGCCCGTCAAAACCGTGGCTATTTTCGCATCGACCAAATGCGGCTGACAGTGCTCAAAGCGATTCTGCAGCCTGTCATAGCGCTTCAGCAAAGCCGGCATTTCCGCTTCTGAGCAGAAGCTTAGCTGCTCTTCAACGGCGCGCATCTGTTCCTCAAGCTGATCTACATCGGCAAAGACCTCCTGCATCTCCTCGTACAGAGTGCGCTCGGGTTGCAGCTGGCCTTCCTGACCCAGATAGCCCAGGCGGCAGGAAGGTCCATAGACTATGCTGCCGCCATCGCTGGGTTCTTCGCCGCATAAAATGCGCAGCAGTGTGGTTTTGCCGCAGCCGTTGCGGCCCACCAGGGCCACCTTTTCCCCAGGGGCGACAGCGAAGGTCACCTCGTCCAGGATAACGCGGCTGCCAAATAATTTAGATAACTGATTAACGTGAAGCATAATACCTATTACAGACTGCTATACGCAGCATTCTCAACCGAATTCGATGCATCAAGACAGGCGAACTGCCAACAGAGCAGTCAGCACTGGCCTTACTGAGCACTGTTGCCCGAACGAGACGACGCTCCGATAAAACCTAACAAGCCGATGAACAGCGCAGCAGCTACACAGGCCGCTATAGCAATACGCTTTTTATTCCATATCGTAAAGACTAATTTTACCTCGCCAGGCTCACCCAGCACCGTCTTAGACAGGTCCC
>JAFSXO010000390.1 GCA_017444045.1 bacterium
CGATGGTTATATCGCCGTAGCGCTGCCTGAGCCAGGTCAGTATTTTCTGCAGAATGAATTCCGGTGCCGAGGCTCCTGCGGTTAGACCCAGATTTTCCACGCCATCGAGCATGTCTGAGGTTATTTGGGTCTCATCGTCGATAAGAAATGAGCGCACTCCAAAGCTCTGGGCGACCTCCATAAGGCGGTTGGAATTCGAGGAGGTGGCGGAACCGACTACAAGTATGGTATCGCAGCATTTGGTCATAAGCTTGACCGTGTTTTGGCGGCTGGTGGTAGAATAGCATATATCGTTGGCCCGCGGCTGGCGTATATTCGGGAAGCGCTGCTTGAGAGCGTCAATCATGTGCTTAGTGTAGTCCAGGGACAGCGTTGTCTGGGTGAGGACGGCTACCCGGTTGGGATCGGGCACCTGCGCTTTCTGTATATCCTCTAATGTCTCAACGACGGTGATGTTATCGGGAGCCTCGCCCCAGGTGCCAACAACCTCGACGTGCTTTTTGTGGCCGATGAGGAAAATGTGCAGTCCCTCTTTGGCGTATTTGATCGCTTCTAAATGTACCTTGGTGACTAGGGGACAGGTAGCGTCGATGACCTTGAAGCCCTGCTCGATGGCTTTTTGCTTTACGGTGCTGGAAACGCCGTGGGCGGAAAAAATGATGATCGAGCCGGGTGGTACCTCGTCTAAATCTTCAACAAATATAGCACCGCGCTTGGTAAGATCGCTGACAACGTGGTGATTGTGGACGATCTCGTGGCGCACGTACACCTTGCTGTGGTGAGATAAGGCGCGTTTAACGATGTCGATGGCCCGGTCTACGCCGGCGCAGAAACCGCGGGGGTTGGCTAGGAATACTTTCACACTAAATTTTTTCCAATAAGACGGCTAAAAACCTGCCTTCCTGGCGCAAACTTGCTGCTGCTCTATTTAGAGCTTGGCTGCATCTATGGATATTTGGCAATGCCATTTCTTAACTAAATAACTTTGTGCAAGAAGGGAATAGAGTAGTATGCTGGCGAATTTTATCTATTTAAGCTTTATACTGTATTAAGCTAAATCATAATGAGGATCAGTCACTTGTTTTACATAAATAGCAATGTCATTTAGTTAACTCATGCAGATACAATTCATGGCCGTTGCTTGCAGATTATAGCGCGTAACCTGTTTTACGCAAGGCACATCCGAGCAAGCTAAGCCGTGCCGGCGGGAAAGCTGGCGCAGCGAGAATATGTTAGCGAAACACTAACTGAACGACATTGATATACATAGTAGGAGTTTGTACCATGAACACCACGTTTGTGCGCGTAGCACCAAATACGCCTTTGCCAGTTGTTGAAGAAGAGGTTCTTAAGTTCTGGAAGGAAAACGATATCTTTGCTAAGTCTCTGCAGCTGCATGAGGGTGGCCCGGAGTTCAGCATTTTCGAAGGCCCGCCTACAGCTAACGGCAATCCCGGCATTCACCACGTGCAGGCTCGTTCTTACAAGGATTTATTCCCGCGCTATAAGACCATGCGCGGTTACCATGTGCGCCGCCAGGCCGGCTGGGACTGCCACGGCCTGCCCGTAGAAATTGAAGTAGAAAAGCATTTGGGCTTCTCCGGCAAGCAGGCCATCGAAGCCTACGGTGTAGAGCCATTTAACAAGCAGTGCCGTACCTCGGTCATGACCTACGAGAATAAGTGGCGCGAGCTGACCGAGCGCATCGGCTATTGGACCGACCTCGATCATCCCTACATGACCATGACCAACGATTTCGTCGAGAGCGTGTGGTGGTCGCTGAAGGAGCTTTGGAACAAGGGGCTTATCTATCTCGGCTATAAGGTGGTGCCTTACTGCGCCCGCTGCGGTACGCCTCTGTCCAGCGCCGAGGCTGGTTCGGCCTATAAGGATGTGGAAGACCCCTCTCTCTACGTGCGCTTCCCTCTGCAGAAGCCCGAGGAGCTGGGGGTACCGGCGGGCACCTCGCTGCTGGTGTGGACCACAACGCCCTGGACTCTGCCCGGCAATACCGGCGTGGCCGTTAATGCCAGTATGGAATATGTTGCCATCGAGCACGAAGGCGGAGCCCTAATCCTGGCCAGCAGCCTGCTTAAAGACGTGCTGGGCAGCGACGCTGAGCCTGTGGTTTTGCGTACCTTCAAGGGCAGCGATCTGCTGGGAGCAACGTATGTTGCGCCTTATCCCTGGTACGATTTCGGTGACAAAAAAGGCCACCGCGTGGTGACAGGTTCTTTCGTAACCTCCGAGGACGGTTCCGGTTTGGTGCATATCGCTCCCGCTTTCGGTGCCGACGACATGGAGGTGGGACGCCAGTTCGACCTGCCCATGGTGCAGACGCTTATGCCCGACGGCCATTTCCGCGATGACGCTCATTTTATCGCCGGGCTTGGCTTCAAGGAAGCCGATCCCAAGGTTATTGAGGACCTCAAAGAGCGCGGCCTGCTCTTCCGCATAAAAAAATATAAGCATTCCTATCCGCACTGCTGGCGCTGCCGCAATCCCTTGCTCTATTACGCCACCGATTCCTGGTACATCAATAACAGCAAGCTTAAAGAGCGCCTGATCGAAAAGAATCAGACCATAAACTGGCATCCCGCCCACATCAAAAACGGCCGTTATGGCGACTGGCTCAACAATCTGATCGACTGGGCCATCTCCCGCACCCGCTATTGGGGAACGCCGCTGCCAATCTGGACCTGCTCAGGCTGCGATCACAAGGAGATGATCGGTTCCTATGCAGAGCTGGCTGAACGCTCCAATAAGCCCCTGGATGTGAAAGCCGCTGGCTTCGATCCGCACCGT
The DNA here is from genome assembly GCA_017444045.1 of bacterium. Taxonomy (GTDB): domain Bacteria; phylum Vulcanimicrobiota; class Xenobia; order Xenobiales; family Xenobiaceae; genus JAFSXO01. The sequence goes on from JAFSXO010000390.1 coordinate 2,806, forward strand.
CCCTATGTAGACGATATCGAATTTGACTGCCCGCACTGCGGCGGTAAGATGCACCGCGTGCCCGATGTTATCGACTGCTGGTACGATTCTGGCTCCATGCCTTATGCCCAGTTCCATTATCCCTTCGAGAATAAGGAGCTGTTCGAGAAGCATTTCCCCGCCGATTTCATCTGCGAGGGCCTGGATCAGACCCGCGGCTGGTTCAATTCACTGCATCAGCTGGGCGTTATGCTCTTCGATTCCATAGCGTTTAAGGATGTTATCTGCCATGGCCTGGTGCTGGACGAGAACAGCGAAAAGATGTCCAAGAGCCGCGGCAATGTGGTCGAACCCTGGAGCGTTATTAACGTACATGGTGCCGACGCTTTGCGCTGGTATTTCTATATTGCGGCGCCTCCGGAGATTAACCGCCGCATTTCGGTAGATTTGGTTGGTGATGCTGCCAAATATCTGAGTACCTGGTGGAATACCTGGCAGTTCTTTATTCTCAATGCCAATGCGTCTAATATCGATCTTTCCCAGCCTTTGGATGTGTCTAAGCTGACCGATATCGATTGCTGGGTGCTGGGCAAACTGAACCAGACCATAAAAATGGTCACCGAGTCGTTGGATGTCTTTGAGCCGACCAGAGCGGCCCGCTGTCTGGAGGAATTCGTCGACGGGCTTTCCAACTGGTATGTGCGCCGCAATCGCCGTCGCTTCTGGCAGAACGATCCGGTTGCTTACGGAACTCTTTACCGTTGCCTGGTGACCTTAGCCAAGCTGCAGGCGCCCTTTACGCCCTTCCTGGCCGAGGCCATGTACCGCAATTTAGTGCTGGCCGTCGATCCGCAGGCGCCCATCAGCGTACATCTGTGCGAGTGGCCCGAATGCGATGAAGCGCTTATTGACGAGCAGCTTCTGCGCGCCGGTGATTTGGTGGTCGAGCTGGTGTCTGTCGGCCGCGCTGCCCGCAACGCTTCCAAGCAGAAGATCCGTCAGCCGCTGGCCGAAATGCTGGTCGGTCTGCGCGATGAGCGTGACCGCGCCGGAGTAGAGCGCTTCCTGGCGCATATTTTGGATGAGCTTAACGTCAAAGAGCTTCGTTTCCTGAATACCGGTGAGCAGTTCCTCGACTATCAGATCAAGCCCAATCTGCCCGTTTTGGGCCCGCGCTATGGCAAGCTGCTTAAAGGCATCCGCCAGGTGTTGCAGGGCGAGCAGGCCAAGAGCATCGCCGTGCGCACGCTGGCCGGCGAGACAGTGTCCTTTGATGTCGATGGCAATAACGTTGAGGTCGGCCGCGATGATCTGCTTATCGAGGTGTGCTCTCCCGAAGGCTACGCCGCCCAGGAAAACAATGGCCTGATCGTGGCGTTCTCTACGGTAATTACCGAGGAGCTGCGCTTAGAGGGCATCAGCCGCGATATCATCCGCCATATTCAGGAGCTGCGCAAGCAGGCTGACTTCAATATTACCGACCGCATTAAGGTTTGGATCGCTAATGGCTCTGGCGAGCTGCTGGAGGCTGTAGAGCGCCATCGCCAGACTATTATGAGCGAAACTCTGTGCGACGAGCTGGCTATTGGCGATGCGCCTGCCGGCACTCTGTCAGAAGAGATAGAGCTGGTAAAGGGCAGTCCTGCCATTACGCTTGCTGTGTGCCAAAAATAGCTTGTCTATAGTTCACTGCAGAGGCTCAGGAAGCTAGCCTCTGCAGGGAAAGCCCTGGGCGGAGAATAATTATTGTGAATAGTTCTAGAGAGGATCGTATCAGATGATGGGGCAGGCAGAACCTTCTGCAAATGCAAAGGGAGTTAATACTAAGGCCATGGAATTGCGGGAATGGACCGATCCCTTCAATTCCTTTAATTCGTGGAAGGGCCTGATGTATTATGAGCATTATAAGGCCATACTCGAAGGGCGCTTCCTTCCCCCGGTGGAGGCCAGCATAGATCCGACCTATAAGTGCAATGTCGACTGCATATGGTGCAATTCTCAGCGCATACTGCACAATAAGAATCTGCTGGGCAAGACCATGAGCCAGGAGCATCTGCTGCGTCTGGTAGATTTTCTCATCGATTGGGGAGTGCGCGGCTTCTGCTATGCAGGAGGCGGCGAGCCTACCCTTCATCCCTATCTGTGGGAGGCTATGCGCAGGGTGACTGCTGCCGGGCGCAAAAACGCTATCATCTCCAACGGCATCGCTATCGATACCCCGGAGAAGCAGGAGAAGCTGGTTAAATGCTGCCGCTGGGTTGGCATCTCCTTGGATGCTGGTTCGCCCGAGCTGTTCGGCAAGATAAAGCGCACCCATCCCGATAATTTTGCCAAGGTCTTGGACAATGTGCGCTCGATGGTGGAGCTAGTTCGCAAGAATGGCTACCGCTGCGATATCGCTATCAAATATCTGGTCCATCCTTCCAACGCCCATGAGATCGCCAAAGCCTGCGCTATTGCCCGCGACCTTGGGGTGGCGCATTTCCATGCCCGTCCTGCGGCGTCCGAGAATATCGAGGGGCTGGGTGAAACCCTGCAGTTCCCCATGGATGTGGTCAATGAGCAGCTGGCGCAGTGTCTGGAAATGCAGACAGATGGCTTTGAAACCTTTGGCGTGCGCCATAAATTCAGCAATAGCTTTAATCTGAAGAACAATTTCAGCAGCTGCCTGTCCTCTCCGTTGGCTATACAGCTCGGGGCAGACGGCAATGTGTACCTTTGCGTGGATTGGCGCGGATCTAAGGACTACATTCTTTGCTCGCATTATCCCGATCCCGAGCGCATAAGAGAATACTGGAGCTCGCCTGAGCATATTGCGCGTCTGCGCCGCGTAGTGGTCAGCAAGTGCCCGCGCTGCACCTACGGCGTTTACGCTCGTCAGATCGAGCACGCCGTGGCCAACGACGAGATGTGCGTAGATTTCCCTTAATGCTTTCTTAGAGCAGGGCGCTGCGGCGCTAAAACAGCTGCCCAGGAAGGCGTAGCTTTTCTTTTGGGGGAAACTGCGCCTCGAAGCGGACAAATTCCTCCGCTTCCTTCTCAGCGACGAAATAGCCCTCTGGGGGCGCGTATTCGCCGCTGATGCCCTGCAGGTACCCTGGGATCAGTTCCTTGCATAGGAAGAAGTCAGCGTCTGCGCCCTCTGGCAACCCGTGATAGCGGATGCCGTATTCGCTGGCATAGGTAAATCCGCTCTTGCCGTAAAAATTGATATTACCCTCAAAGCATAACGCTCCGCAGCCCAGAGCTGCCGCCCGCTCCAGCGAGTAATCCAGGAGCATTTTTCCGTACCCCTGCCGCTGTAAATCTGGGGTGATGCAGATCGGCCCCATGGCCATAATGGGCACAGCCCTGCCGTCATCGGCCTGTATTTGGGCGCGCATAAACATGTTCTGGCCGATCAGGCGTCCTTGCTGCTCCATCACGAAGTCCAGCTCCCGCACAAAGGCGGGATCGCTCCGCAGGCGGTGGATTACATAATGCTCGAAGCAGCCGGGCCGGTAGACATTCCAGAATGCCTCGCGGATCAGGTTTTCCACATTTAGCCAGTCTTCAGGGGCTTCTGGGCGTATGACTGTATTCTCTTTCACGATCGTTTTCGCGCCGTCCTATGGTGTCTGTTTAAGGATTTGCCAGCATCTCTAAAAATGCGCTGGTCCGCGTTGCCAGCTGCCCTAAATCCTGCTGGGAATAATCCGTTTCAACATGCAGATAAGGCAGGTGCTTTTCCTGGGTAACAAAGCGCTGCACGGCTTTGCTTTCCACGTTGTAGGTGTGGCAGGCTGTAAGGGTCATCTCCACAACTCCGTCGGCCTTAAACTGATCGATAAGCCGCCCTAGCAGCTCGAAGCGCTGTGGGTTGGGGGTCATAACGGA
>JAFSXO010000391.1 GCA_017444045.1 bacterium
GCCCAAAAAATCAGACAATTCAGCTTTACTCCTTGCAAAAACTGAGAGAAATATTTATTTCTAAAGCCTCTTGCCTCCTGCCCAAATAACAACAACTTAAGGAGTCAGCGGCACTGAAGCTTCAGCTAATATTTCCCCCAAAAATGCCATAAGCTGCTCTCTGCCGTATCCGTTTGCAGAGGAATAAGGAAACAGCTCATCTGCGGAGCAGTTTAATAGCTTGGCGCAGCGCCGAACGTTATTGGCCATCTGGGAACGCGACAGCTTGTCTGCCTTGGTAAGCACCACACAGACCGGGTAACTGCGCTGCCGAAGCCATTCCAGCATCTGCAAATCTGAGGCCTTGGGATCGTGGCGGATATCGATGAGCAGCACAGCCAGCACTATGCCGCGGCGCTCGGCCAAATATTCTTCCATCGAGCGCGACCAGCGCTCCTGCTCAGCCTTGGATACCTTAGCAAAGCCGTAACCGGGAAGATCGACCAAATACCAAGCGTCATCGACAAGAAAATAATTAATTAAACGCGTCTTGCCAGGCGTCTGAGAGACCTTGGCCAGCTTCCTATTGTTGGTCAGACTGCAGAGCAAAGAGGACTTACCAACATTAGAGCGCCCCATCACCGCCACCTCGGGATAACAGCTATCGGGAGGCGCTTTGGTGATATTAAGGGCGCTGGTAATGAACTTAGCGTTTTTTATTTTGAACATTAATTATTTTTTTTCAAATGCAGCATCGCCGTGCGACATGCCCTGCAGGGTCTGGCACTCGGGTAGGCTGTGCAAGGCGGCATAGAACGCTTCATGGCCCATCTTGGAGCGCACCGCTTCTAGCTTAGCGCTGCCCTCGTCATAGCCCTGAGCCACCAGCTCGTCGATCTTGCCGCGCAGAGAAGGATCCTTCTCAACCTGGCCATTGACAAACACCGCAGACGCCTTTTCAAAGCTCTGAACGTTGCGCAAAATCTCGCGCACTACAGTGCTGCGGCCCTCTTCGATCTGCACGTCGTAATCCTTATCGGCGGAGCCATAACCGCGCTTCTTAGCGATAGAGGCAGCCTTAGTATCAACAGCGACAGACTCGTTTTCCCACAGGTTTTCAAAATAAGCCTTGGCCGACTCGCGGTTGGCCACATCGCTGGGATTGTCCTCGTTAAAGCGCACATAACCAGAATGCTCCCAGTTATCGCGCAGACCCTTCTTGGAGAAGTTAGTACTGCCGAAGAACTCGCCCTTGTCGGTTAAGACCTCTTTGGCGTGAATCTTGCGGTCGTGGCTTCCGCTGCGCGGCAGCATAGCCCAGCGCACATCGATGCCGTGATCCTCTAAGAAGGAAACACCGCCCTCGTTAGGAGTACCTCCATCGGGGTACATACCGGGATCGGCGACCACGCGGATATCAATGTCCTTACCCTGAGCCGCCATTTCATCGCGCTTGGCCACGATCATGGAAGCTATGGACTTGGTCATTACGAAAGCGGGAATGTAAATAAACTCCTCAGCCTCCTGAATGGCCTGAAGCATGACTGCCTCGCGCTCGGTGGGAAGATCGGCCAAAGCCACCGCCGTAGTGCCAACGGCTTTGCCCTCGGGCAAATCTATATCGTTGACCTTGGACATATTCTCTTTTGAGTTAATCGTATCAACGGTGCGCTGCGCCAGGCTCAGGAACTGCTCTTTGCCATATTTAGACAGCGGCAGCTCACCCTTGCTGCCCAAAGCCTTATCGATCTGCTCTGGTGTGGCATCGACCAAATCGTCGATATTCTGCCCATGAGCAGCCGCAAATTCCTTCATCTCGGCATAGGAAGTAGGCTTAGGCATAGCGGTATGGACATCTGAAGGGCCGTCAATGCTGTCGATCAGCGACACCAGACCGCGCGAGCCCATATTGATGTCAGCCTCCATAAAGTCGGCCAAGGGCTTTTCGCCAAAGATCTGCTCCATAGAAGAGCCAGCTGAAGTCCCAACATCGCGGGCAAAATTCTGAGCCAGACGCTTAGCGGCAGGACCTTCAATGGCATATCCGGCATCGACATTCTCACCAGAGCCAGCATTAGCGTTCATACCGGAGAGCAGGAAGGTTTCACCCACGCGCAGACCCTTGCGGTGCATTAGGTCGGAAGGATTGCCCAATTCCTTTTCAATCGGATACATAGAGACCCCTACATTGCCATCGACCTGAGACAGCTGCAGCATAGCTCTAAGCTTGTCGGGAACCTCATCTATAACTACATGGCTGCTGGAGAAGGCAACCAAGCGCCCTGGGTCAACATTGACGCGAACCTTGCAGCCCGCTTCGGCGCAGTCGGCGATCTTTTCTACAAATTCGGGACTAGTAAGCTCATAATACTGAGCGTCGACTTCCTGGGGATTGCCCGCGCGCGCCTGAGCGGCAGCATCGTCGAGCATATTATTCATCTTCTTCCAGATCTGATCCCCATGGAAGCCCTCAGTCTGGTTGCCCTGATACAGGGCGGGACTGGAGCCATCGCGCAGACCCTGGATCTGCTCCATTAGCGGTCCCAAATTCTTCTTCTGCATATCGGAATACGCACAGAAGGCTGTTACCAAACCAGTAGGGCCAAAGCTAGCGCCAGCAAGCGCATCAACTGCAACCTGAGACTGTGACAAGGCTAAGGATTCTTTAATTTTATCGGAACCAGCGCGGAAAACGTGCACATCCTGCAGCTCGGCTTTTATATTCTGATCCTGGTAACGGCTCGCCCTTAAATCGGCATGCAGCTGGCGATGATGTTTGAAGCAAGCACGTCCTAAAGTTTGGATAGCTTTATAATCATCCTTGGACACCTGGCCGGTCAGCTCAACCCGATCGGCCAAAGCAGACCATTCGTCGCTGGACATGTTACCTTCGACTTTAATATTGCCAGCGCTGTCTGCCATACGTCTAATCAGTTCGGGATTTACGCCTTCGCGGTTAATCGGATATCCCCCGACCTGAAATCCATTTGTCTGAAAATTTGCTCCAATCTGCTGCATGATCCGATCCTCCTGCCTTTTATCTTCTTTTACCGCATTAATCCAGATTTGTCTTGTCAATTTTGTTAATTTTTTATTACATTTAATAACTTTTGCGAACAAACCAACAATACTAATGCACAAATAAAAAAAACGCCGCTCGGTTGGCTAATGCCAACCAAACGGCATTATAACTATCAGCAGCTAGACAACTTACTCAGCGCTATTCTCGGATTCGGCCAAAGTCACATCGACCATGAAACGGGCGCCTTCGGCAGGCTGTCCTTCCTTGATAGCGACTTCAGCGTTTTCCGCACTTCCAGCCAGCAGGACATCGGTAAGCACCTGCTTCAGCGCTTCTGCATCCTTAGCCTCACCCTGCACTAACAGTTTAGCTACAGGCCAGCGCAGGCTCTTCTGCGCCAGCGTCTTAGACTGGCGAATCTGGCTCAGCACCTCAGTAGCGCAAACGTACACATTGCCATGGCCGTTATCAGCTTCGCCTTCCTCTGCCTGACCCAGCGTTAGCTCTTCAGCAGTCGGCCAGGGTGAAGTATGCACTGAGCGCTCGCGCCCAGCAGATGCCGCAAAGCGCCAAGACCATATCTCCTCGGAGATATAAGGAAGGAACGGCGCAAACAGACGCAGGAAAATGCGCAGCGCGATATTCAGAGCGGCTTTAGCGGAACGGCGTCCAGGAGTATCCTCGGCTTCGTAAGAACGGCGCTTGACCAATTCCACGTAGTTGTCGCAGAAATCCCAGAATTCGTTTTCGGCAGTCTGCAGAGCGCTGGCCGGCTCGAAGCGGTTAAAGGCTTCCGTAGCATCGATCACAGCGCTGCGCAGGCGCGCCAGCAGAGCCCGATCTAAAGGCTCGGTCACATACTCTTTAGTCCAGCGCTCCCGGCCATCGGTGTCGCTGTCAAGCTGGCTAATCACGAAACGGCTGGCGTTGAACAGCTTGGTGGTCAGCTTGCGCCCGGCATCGAAGAGCTGCTCCTCAAAGATCGTATCAGCGCCCAAACGCGCCCTAGACGACCAATAGCGCACCGCGTCGGCGGAGTAATCGTCAAGGTAATGCTCGGGAGTGATCACATTGCCCTTCGATTTGGACATCTTCTTGCGATCGGGATCGAGAATCCAGCCGCTGATGATCACGTGCTTCCAGGGAATATCATTATCGTGCAACCAGGCCTTAACGATGGTGTAAAATGCCCAGGTGCGGATAATCTCGTGAGACTGAGGACGGATGTCCATAGGGAACAGCTTGGCATGCTGCTCGGGATCATCGGCCCAATGGCTGACGATCTGCGGGGTCAGAGAGGACGTGGCCCAGGTGTCCATTACGTCTGGATCGGCCATGAAGCCGCCGGGGATGCCGCGCTGCGACTCTTCATATCCAGGTGCGGCCTGCGACATAGGATCGACAGGAAGCATATCCTCAGTAGCTACGATGGGATGCTCGTAGTCCGGAGTGCCGTTATCGTCTATCCTGTACCACACTGGGAAGGGCACACCGAAGAAGCGCTGACGGCTGATGCACCAGTCGTACTGCAGACCATCGATCCAGTGCTCGATACGGGTACGCATAAACTCGGGATGCCACTTGATCTGACGGGCTTTAGCCAACAGCTCCTCTTTAGCATCGAGAATGCGCACGAACCACTGGCGGGCAGTAACAAATTCTAAGGGGAACTCGCCCTTCTCGTAATACTTGACCGCGTGTTTAATGGGGCGAGGCTCGCCGATCAGCTTCCCGGCCTCGCGCAGCAGCTCGACGATCTTGGCCCGTGCCTGCTTGACGAACAGACCGGCCAGCTGAGCATGAGCCGCGTTGGCGGCGTCGGGATCCTCGCTCTGGAAGGGTTCGGCATGGTAATCCACCGGCAGAATGCGGCCATCGCGCCCGATAAGCTGGCGCAAGGGCAAATTGGACTTGCGCCAATACTCCACGTCAGCCGAGTCTCCGAAGGTGCAGACCATCAGAATGCCCGTGCCTTTATCTGGCTCAGCGTGCTCCGAAGCCAAGATGGGCACATGCGCCTTGTAGAGCGGGGTTACAGCGGTCTTGCCAAAATAGGGCTGATAGCGCTCATCGCTGGGATGGGCCACCACGGCGATACAGGCACCGAGCAGCTCGGGACGGGTAGTAGAAATGATAAAGTGTCCGCCGCCCTCCACATCAAACTGCAGATCGTGGAACTTGCCATCGATCTCTTTATCGGTCATTTCCGCCTGGGCGACAGCTGTGCCAAAACCGGTGTCCCATGCCGTGGGCAATTCCGCATGGTAAACGCGGCCTTTGGCCATCATATCCAAAAACGATTTCTGCGAGGTCTTGCGGCAGCGCTCATCGATAGTCGCGTAAGCCAGGGTCCAGTCGATCGACAGCCCCAGATGGCGCCACAGGCCTTCAAAGACCTTTTCATCTTCACTAGTCAGAGCGGCACAGGCCTCAATAAAATTGAGGCGCGAGACTTCTTTCTGCTCCTTAGTGCCCTTCTTTTTGCCGCCCGCGTCTTTCTCTATAGCCTCGCCGAGATTGAACACCATATCCTTGTCGTAAGGAAGATGGGGGTTGCACTTAATGCCAAACACGTTCTGCACGCGGCGCTCGGTGGGCAGACCATTGTCATCCCAGCCCATAGGATAGGCGATATTCTTGCCCAGCATGCGCTGATAGCGCACTAGCAAATCCTGATGGGTGTAAGAAAACACGTGGCCAACGTGCAGGGAACCGGATACCGTAGGCGGAGGACTGTCTACAGCAAAGGTCTGCTCTCTGGTACAGGAAGGATCGTAACGATAAATACCCCAGTCTTCCCACTGACGGGCCCAGCGCTCTTCTGCTTCTCGATGCTTATACTTTTTGGGAATCTCAATCATTGAACATACTCCTCCACAACTAAAACGAGCTTTATAGGCCCTAAATAATTGAATAAGAATAATCTTTTATCATCAA
>JAFSXO010000392.1 GCA_017444045.1 bacterium
AGCCATACCTAACCTCCATTAAATACTACTAACTAAATTAAACTATGATTATTTGCGATAATATAATCTATTTGCGATAGCTGTCCTCTAGACGCTTAGCGTACAGGGGAAAACGAGCGCACAGCTCCTGTACCTCGCCCTTGACCTTATTCGCCAAAGCCTCATCCTGAGGAGCCTTCAGAACTGAAACGATCCAAGACCCTATCAGCTTCATTTCAGCCTCGCCCATACCGCGGGTGCTAAGCGCCGGTGTACCCATGCGGATACCGCTGGCCACCGCCGGTGGATTCTTGTCGAAAGGAATGGCGTTCTTGTTGACGGTGATGCCGGCATTGTGCAGAGCATTCTCAGCGTCCTTGCCAGTAAGACCCAACGGAGTGACATCGACGAGGATAAGGTGGGTGTCGGTTCCGCCACTGATCAGACGGGCACCGCCATCGGCCAAAGTCTTGGCCAAGGTGCGCGCATTGGCCACGATACGGCGCTGATACTCCTTGAAGGAATCCTGCAGAGCTTCCTGCAAGGCCACGGCTTTAGCGGCAATAACGTGCTCCAGCGGGCCGCCCTGATAGCCGGGGAAGATGGTCTTGTCCACTGACTTGGCCAGCTCTTCGCCGCAGAGGATCATACCGCCGCGCGGGCCGCGCAGGGTTTTGTGCGTGGTAGTCGTCACGATATCGGCATAAGGTACGGGATTCTGGTGCAGGCCAGCGGCTACCAGACCGGCAAAGTGAGCCATATCGACCATCAGCTTGGCGCCCACTTCATCGGCGATTTCCCTGAACGGGGCGAAGTCAAATTCGCGGGGATAAGCGCTGGAGCCAGCCAAAATCAGAGCCGGCTTATGCTCCTTGGCTAAATCGCGGACGATGTCGAAATCAACGCGCTCGGTTTCGGGATTTAAGCCATACTGCACCACATTAAAATGCGAGCCAGAGAAATTGACCTTGTGCCCGTGAGTAAGGTGCCCGCCATGCGCTAAAGACATGCCCAAAATGGTGTCGCCGTGTTTCAGCACCGAATAGTAAGCGGCCAAATTGGCAGAGGAGCCGGAATGAGGCTGCACATTGGCATGGGCGGCCCCAAAAAGCTTGCAGGCGCGCTCGCGCGCCAGCTTCTCGATAACGTCGACGAACTCGCATCCGCCGTAATAGCGCCGTCCCGGATAGCCCTCGGCGTACTTATTGGTAAGAACGCTGCCCTGAGCCTCCAGAACAGCTTCGCTGACGAAGTTTTCCGACGCGATCATTTCCAGGGTGTGCTCCTGGCGCTCGGTTTCGTGCAGAATCGCCTCAGCGACCTCGGGATCGGTTGCCCATACATGCTCCAGCATACAGTATCCTCGTACTTATTCCCACATAGTTTCAGAAAAGCCTGAAGGCAGGCAATTTCGCGCTATTTCGGCAAACACCTACTATAATTATTTAAGCTTAGGCGAGCAGCGGCTTTTTGGTATAATCGCCTATATCAGAACTAGCCAATTAGCGTTTCGCGAACATATTCGCGCTGCACCAGCTTCCGCTCCGGCACTGCTTCGCTTTGCTCAGAGGTGCCTGGCGCGGAACTGGTTACGTGCTTGAATTCACTAACAGCATCGTTATAATCGTAAACAGACTCGTAAGTTACCGACATCAGACTGCATGCTGTTTTCATAAAGGAGCATCATATTCATGAATTACGTTCAAGCATTTATTACAAATATATCATTTCCGCAAACATTAAATGAATTATGCGAAAGCTATTACAGATTTGACATGGAGACCATATTGGGCATAGCGCCTACACCAGACGAAGAATTTTGCAAAGCGGGCGGTTGGACTGCTCCACGATGGGCAAAGACCGATGACATCGTATTCTTTTACCACGCAAAAAGGGCTAATAGATACATGACTCCTCTTATTACTGAACTGCATAACAGTAAAGATGACTTCGAAGAAGATGTATACTGGGCTTTACTAAACAGCTTTTATCGTGCGAAATCGCTCTGGCACATGTATGGCGGAAAGATATTTGCTGTTGGCCGCGTTGCAGATAAGCTAGCTGTGATAAAAGATAATAACTTCACACGGCACTGGGCTTCTAGTATTTATGCACCCATCGACTCCATTTTTTTGTTAGAAAAGCCCATTGATATATCTGATTTTAAGGATGTTATCAGAATTACCCGTGATGGAACAATTACGCCTGTGTTTGGCAATAGTTTTGATTATTTAAAATCATCGATTATCGCCAACAACAAAGACGTCCGTGAATTTTTTATTAATGCTTCAGCCCAACCGATTCCTTTTAAAGATATAACCAAAGACAATTGGTTAAGCGTGGTTAATCCATATCGCAGAAGATTTCTTTTAGAGGCTCAGTTCAGAGCATATTATGTAGATTACCTATTACCGTTTCTGGGCGACAGAAAGACATTTTATTCGGAATGTCCATGCAAGAAAACAGAATGCCCTATTACATATGTTGACAATGTAATTCAGTACCAGGCTGGCTATTTACCCGTTGAAGTAAAGCTAAATGTTGAGATAGAAAAAGACCTGATATCGCAGCTTAAACAATACATGCATGTCAATACAGTTGGTTTAACTAAAGATAAAACCGTAAGCGGGGACAGTATGTTTCCATATGTAATGGCAATTGACACTGAAAACATTTATCTGTATGACGGGAGCAAATTGGAAATGATATGGTCACTAGATAACCTTAACGATTTAGAAGACGTATATAGACTCAAACAAAGCTTATCAGAACGTTTAGCTATTTAATATATCGATAGTGTAACAGCACTTACAAACACGTAATTGCGTTTCTGCGTTTCATAGGGGAAACAGCCGTTTTCAAACGAATCTAAGATGTTTGTTACATACAGCATAGGAGTTCATCAGCCGTGAAACGCTTTATTAATAATCTGGCCATCGCCGCGGCCTTAGCCGCCCCCTTATTTGCCCAGCCAGCTTGGGCCGATTCCGCCGAAGTATCCTCCGACATGACCCCAGCGCAGATGCGCGCCTATTATCAGGAACAGACCGATAAAAGCCTGCAGAACTGGGAGAAGCAGAACTGGTCAGTGCGCGAAAACCGCCCCTTCGATCTGGCCAATCCAGCCGCTCAGGAATTTACCATCACCCCCGAAATCGCCAAGCGCATAAACCTGCGCCAGCAGGTCGATGCCTTTGCCGCCGAAGCCAAAGTCTCCACCGCCGGTGTGCGCGAAAATCAGAACGTCAACTGCCCCTGGGACCACCGCTACCGCATCAATGAATACATGCTGGCTCTGATGGCCGAATCGCTGAGCCTGCTAGTACCCGAGCTGCACCGCGAGCACATAGACACCCTTCACAAGGTGAACGCCCAGAAGATTCGCCAGGAAATGGGACAAAACAATGCCGCAATCATAGAAACCATCTACGGTATGCCCCTCGAGCAGGCCATTGAGATGGCCCGCAGCCAGCCGCTGCGCATAGTGGGCGGCGAGGTGCGCCCCAATACCCCGCAGTTTGTCAATTTAGCCTCGCGCATTTACGCGGCCCACGGCCAGCACGTATTCCTCACCGAAGACCCGCGCAACCGCGATACCTCCACCATCTTCGTCTGGAGCTTCCTGACCTATATGCTCGGACTGTCTGGCGGTGACTACTACACCTCCAGCCACGGCGCCCCGCAGAAGCAGAGCGACAAAATCCTGGCTCCCGACGGCTCTCAGTATCTGCCTCCGCAGTATGCCAAAATCGTCGAAAAGATGTACGCCATCCTCGACAAATGCGAAAAAGAAGGCTACACCATCAAGCTGGCTCCAGCCGATTCCCCCCTGCTGCATCACTCGCTCACCTACGAGCGCATGGCCCAGCTTTACGCCAACTATCTGCGCCAGGGTACCGCTTCCCCGCAAACCTTGGCCAAAATTAACGAAGCAATCGATAAGGGCATGCGCCTAAAACTAGATTTCTTCGGCGGATCTGGCTTTAAGACATTCCAGCCAGTGCTATCCGAGCTGGGCATCGAGCAGGCCTTCGAGCAGGGCTATATCCGCGCTAAAGAGGATCCCTTCTTCCACAACATTGGCTTCCGCGTGGCCCCTAAAAAAGGCAGCGCCACAGAGCTGGAAGTTGTCCACGACAGCGTCGATGCCAGTATGCCCATCGTGGTTAAATCTGCCGGTTACGATAAAATATTGGCCAACTCCCCCATGGGACAGATCGTCTTTAACGTCGACCCCGATGCCGACCGCTTTGTGGCCGGTCAGATCGTGCCCAAAGCCGAGGCAGCTACCCTGGACAAGCTGGGCATCGCCCAAGTTCCCTTAGACCAGAACCGCGTTTTCGCCCTGTATTCCCCCAACCAGTTCTTCCTGCTGCTGGCCGAAAATGACCGCGCCAGTGCCGTCGAAGAAGGCGTATGGGACAAGTATTCCAACTTTGACATACACACCTACGTGTCCGCGCTCTCCTGGGATGAATGGGCCGATGCCAACAAGATCCCAGTCGTGCACACGCCCGTAGGATTTAAGGAGATCGCCGCCATCGAACGCCAGGTGGAAAGCGCCGATGCGCAGCGCCGCGCTAAAGGAAGCACAGCTCCCATCGAGGTCAAAGACGAGCGCGGAACTGTCACCAAAATAGGCTTAAATCCCAAGGTTCACCACGCCGGCGAAGAAAGCGGCGGAAAAATTGGCGGCCCGCGCCATCCCATATCCAACCTTCTGGGCCAGAAGATCATAGGCATGAGAGAAAAGAGCAGCGGTGAGGCCTGCATTTCCGCGATGGCCCTAAGTGCGCGCCTCTATCTGCAAAGCCTGCAGAGCGGAAATCCCGCGGACTACTACCTGCACAATCATCTGCAGAAGCTGTTCGCCGACAATAATGTTGCCAACCCCATGGAATTCCGCGGCGATATTATCCACTACAACGAGGCCATAGTCGATCCTCAGGAGCTGGCTAAGGCTAAAATAGCCGGCACTAAAGAAAAAGAGAGCTTTAACGATTTCTTCCGCATCCTAGCCCTGGCCATGAGCGATCCTTCGCTCACCAAATCGGGAAAGGTGCTTACCCTGGACGAGGTCAAAGAGATTCTCTGCGAGGCCATGCCCGAGATCAGCTACATCTGGAAGGAGCTGGCCCGCATCGACATCTGGTCTGACGGTCTGCAGCTATGGTTCAATAAAGGCCCGGTGCGCGATATGTGCCTGCGCCCATCTGGCACCGATGCCAAGTCTAAGGTCTACATGGACGGCCAGGACAAGAACCTCCTGAGGGAGATCTTTGAAAATAATTTCCGCTATTTCCAGGCCAAGCCCGGCAAAGCTTATTTGGAAAAGGTCAAAGTTTCCCCTAGCCCCGACTCCTCTAAGTAACCAAGCCAACTGCAATGGGAATCTGTTGGCAATTGCTTAACTGAATGACATTGGCTCAGTGTATTGCTTGTTTTAAGGAGAAGCAAAACCATGAAAACACCATTTGCTGGAAAAGCTTTAGCTATCTGCCTAGCCGCGGTATGCTTTCTTAGCCTGCTGTCTCCGGCCAAAGCCGACGTACCCGATCTGCCCCGCATAAGGGTAAATGTAGTTCACAATGGCGATTATCCGTTCACTCAGGCCTTAGAGAAGAACAATTATAGAGTATTCTATGCCTATGATTTACTGCAGCTTCTCAGCCAGGACCCGAGTATGCCCAGTCATCACTTCAGGAATGACAATCCCAGCCTCACCGTTAAAAAGCGCTATCCGCAAGCCGACAAACGCGCTAGATTCTTTAACTACTGTAAGCGCATTATTACGGGAGAGGATGAGCCGCGGTTTTCCTTCAATATAATGGCGAGAGAAACCAAGCCCAGTTACCTAGCCCGGACGGCCAAAGATAGCAACAGGAGCGACATCGACGAGGAATTAATAGAAAAAATCGCTGCCAGACAGCTAAACTCTGAGCGTCCCTGCCTCTGCCAGGTTGCCACCCGCCAAGCCAAGCGCGAAGTGACCATAGCCCCTCAGAAGCTGAGTCTGGCCGATCTGCCCATCCGCGCCGTTAAAACTCCTGCCGCTCTGACAAAACACAACGGCAAAATCTATATCGCCTTTCTCGATTATCAGCTGAACCCTGTCGATATAACCGAGGAGAGCGATACAGGCCGCTTTGGCGGGAACGCCATCAACCGCGAGTGCTATTGGGAAAAGCTTTACATATTCAGCCTTGACGATCTGTTCATCAGCGGCCAGAAATAACTCATGCTTACCGTTTATACCGTCAGCCATTTTTTGGCCGACTTCGCCAGCGGCTGGGCGCTATATCACGGGGCGGCGTACAGCGAGCAGGGTATACTCTGCGTCGTCCTGTACGCCTTTCTGGCCTTTGCTATGCAGATGCCCTTGGGCCTGTGCGCGGATAGACTAAACCACAACGCTATCTGCGCTGCCGCCGGCTGCATTATGCTCGGCATAGCCTGCGTTATCCCCGCCTCTCCCCTCGTCATAACCTTCATTGCAGGACTGGGGAACGCCTTATTCCATCTGGGCGGAGGCATCGATGTTCTCAACCGCTGCCAGGGCAAATACGGACCTCTGGGTATTTTCGTATCCACAGGAGCTATCGGCATTTTTTACGGCTGCGTCTTGGGAAGCACAGCCCCTAACCTAGGCTTGCCTATAGCATTGGCCATGGCCGGAGCCGCGCTCGCCATCCTCTGCGTACATTACCGCGTTTTTCACCGCTGGAGCAGCGACAATGCCAGCCTGCGCTTTCCCGCCCTGAACCGCTTCTATTTAGCATCAGCTGGCTGCCTGTTCTGCGTAGTCATCATGCGCAGCTACATGGGTTTTGCTCTGAGCTTTTCCTGGAAATCAACCGCTCCCTGGGGCATAATGCTGCTCTGCGCCCTCGCTGCCGGAAAATTCGGCGGCGGACTGATAGCAGACCGTATGGGCAGCATTACCGCCAGCGCAACTACCCTGCTCCTGGCAGCTCTGCTGTTCCTGCTGTCGGATCAGCCGCTGGCCGGTGTGCTGGCGGTATGGCTCTTCAATATGACCATGCCCGTCACTCTGGGCGCCTTGGCCATCATCTCCGAGGGCTGCAAGGGATTTGCTTTCGGACTGCTGACCTTCGGCCTGTTCCTGGGCAGTCTGCCGCATCTGCTGGGATTGGATACCCTGCCGCACACCCCGCTAACCTACGCAATTATCGCCATGCTGTCGCTGACCTTTCTTTATATGGGCTTGGCCAATATGGCAAAGCTGCAAAAATGCTCATCGAATACGACCATAGATTAATCGAATTACTGATAATCTTTGCTTACTGTCTGACAGTAACTGTCAGCACTGAGCTAATATTTGCCCTTATGTGCTGCCTGCGCAGCAGGGACGATTTAAAGCTCGTCGCTTTAGCCAACGTCCTAACCAATCCCTGGGTAGTATTTGCGAATGCTTTGCTGGCAGATACGAATCTGCAGGAGCTTGGGCTCATAGCGCTAGAAGCAGCCGCTATCGCCTGCGAAGCGTATATTTACCACAAATACTGCCCAACGCTAAAGCATCCCATTGGCTTCTCTATAGGCGCAAACGCCTTTTCCCTCGCCTCAGGGTATCTCATCGCCTATCTATACTATCTGTCATTCTGTTAATGAACCGCCAATGCCATTAACTTAAGGGATCAATGGCATTGCTTCTGATTATTCATGTAAGTTAGCGCTGCGCTGTATTGTTAGCATACAAGTTAGCACCCAACATGCGTTAAACTTCGATTCTTCCGCCAGCTGTGGCCACCCCCTCTGTTGCAGTCGCGACATCTCCCCCTGCCATCCTCTAGGGGGAGTTGGGATGTAAACACGTTAGCTAATCGCTAACTTATAA
>JAFSXO010000003.1 GCA_017444045.1 bacterium
CTTGCCCCTGGAGCAGCCTTTGGATTATATCTATGGCTTCCAGAAGCCGCTGCACGCGCTCGTGCGGTTCCGGCCAGTAACAGCCCACGATATGTTCGTTTAAAGCTTCGCCGCTGCCCAGACCCAAGGTAAAGCGCCCTGGGTACATGCTTTCAAGGGTGGCTGCCGCCTGCGCGGTAATGGCGGGATGAAAGCGATAGCCCGGTACGGTTACTCCGGTGGCGAAGGGCAGGCTGCACACCTGGCCCAGAGCGCCCAGCAGGGACCAGACAAAACAGCTCTGTCCCTGGGACGGAACCCAGGGCTGGAAATGGTCGGAAACCAGCAGGTGCTTAAATCCGCATTCTTCGGCCAGGCGTGCCTGCTCTAGCAGCTCGCCTGGGGTGAACTGTTCACAGCTTAAACAGTAGCCTACTTGCATGAGCTTCTCCCTTATGTCAATGCTATTTAGTTAAGGATTCGGGGCATTGGTTATTCTCATTCATGTACATTGGCGCTGCGTTGTACGTTAGCGTACAGGTTAGCACACGACATGCTTTAGACCTCGATTTTCCCAACAGCTTTGGCCACTCCCTCTGTCGCTGGCGCGACTTCTCCCCCTGCCATCCTTTAGGGGGAGTTATAATGGGGAACTATTGGCTATTGCTTAACTAAACGATATTGTCCCTTATTTTGTTACTGCTGCCCCTGGCCGGCGAAGAGATCCCTGTCGGGCGGATAGGGAATGGCTGCTGCGCCAGCGTCCCCAGGAGTCCAGCTTACCCCGCGCACGATAACCGCCGGGGTGCGGTTAAATTTGCCCATAGCCAGCTCCGCGCCGGCCGCGATCGCATCGGCAGTGGCCATGAGCGTAGCCCGCAGCTCGTATCCCGAAGGGTCGCGCTGGCCGCGGTAATCGGTAAACGGCGCTATGCCCGCGATGCCTATAGCTACATTGACTATGCCCTGCCGCCAGGCCCGCCCGAAGGAATCGCAAATAATAACTGGTACGGGGAAGCCGCTTAGCCGCTCCAGCGCTAACGCTAGGCGCTGGGCAGAGGCATCGGGATCGGGGGGAAGGGTGATAACGGTATAAGGCCGGCTGTTGGACTGATCTACTCCGGCATTGGCGCAGACGAAGCCATGATGGGTGCGGCAGATGATAATCCCGCGCTCGGCGCGCACGATGTCCTGACTTTGCCGTAGGATAACCTCTGCAAGGCGGGCGTCTTTGCCGTGCTTCAAGGCCAGCTCCTTAGCTCGCTCAGAAGGGGTAACGGTGCGCAGATCGACGCAGCAGCCTTCGCCCTTGCTGAGCGCTTTATGGGTTACGGTTAAAATATCGCCCGGCTGCAGGCGGTGGGGCAGGCTGTTCCAGATCGCTTCGGCTAGGTTGGTTTGGCTGTTTATCTCCTCGCTAAAGGTTACGGGTATGAATGATATCGCGGGCACTGTATCAGCCTGGCCGAACTGCAGCGCTGGAAAACTGCCGTTTTTCATGTTTCCCTGCGGCGCGGTCTAAATGATCTCCTCGTTGCCGTCTAGCAGATAGGTCTCCTGCTCGTAAATCTTGCGCAGGATCACTTTGACCATGCGCTTCTCCTGCTCGGTGCATTTCTCTTGGATGCGGGCCTCCAGCTGGCTAAATATGCTGATAGCTCTTTCCGCCATCTCTTTTCCTTTGTCGGTGAGCGATACTACGGAGTTCTTATTGTTGTTGTTGCTTTTGGAGCGGGTAATCAGCTTGGAGTCTTTTTCCATTTTTCCCAGGATCAGCGAAAGCGTTGACGGCTCCAACAGACAGCCGTCGGCGATCTGGCGCTGATAGGCATTGGGATTCATTTTCAGAAACTCTAAAATCTTAGGCTGACCGGGTAACAGTTTGTCTCCTTCGGGAAACTGTTGGTTCATGGCTTCCATATATAAACGCTGGAACTTGGTGTGGCAAGCCATAAACAGAAAATGCAGGCTAGGCTCGCTGAAAGGAGTGTTGTTCATGTTACATCTCTTCTTGTGATAGGTGAAGATTGTTAATCGAATAGGATATATACAACTACGCTGTTTGTACTCCTGCCGAATGTTTTGTTGAATAATAAAATTTATTTATTGTGCGGTGCAGCATAATTCTCTTTTGTTAAACAACATTAAGTGAAATTTGATCATGTTTAACAGATTTTCGTCCCAGAGGTCATCACTTCGGTGCGCTGCATCGACTGTGTACCGGTGCCCATGCCCTGAGGGTTGAACTGCTGCACCTGTGTGGCGTCGAAATCGAGCACGGCTTCGGGATCGGTCGGGAAGCTGATATCCGCTTCAACCATGCTGTCGGGCAGCGGCTCGCTGGGTCCTTCGAAGGTAAGATTGATATCGCCCAAGGTAATGAGGTCGCCTTCATTGAGCAGAGCATCGGTGATGTGCTGGCCGTTGATAAAAGTGCCGTTGCTGCTGCCTAGATCGCGTATGCGCCATCTGGGGCCTTCGCGCACGATCTCGGCGTGGCGCCGCGATATGGAATCGTTGAGCAGAAGCACGTCGCACTTTATATCGCGGCCGATTATGACCTGGCTTTTGTTGATGGGATACGGCGAGCGCAGCGCTAAGCCCGCCGGCTTCAGCCAGGCCCAGCGCCGTTGCATCTGCTGCTTTTCTGCTTCGCTAATTTTGTTAAGGTCGCTGTATATGTGAACCGTTATGAAATGAGCGATGACCGCCGCCAGCAGACCGCAGGGCAGCGATATCAGGAAAATGTTGCCGAAGGTGTGGGGCCATCCGCTGCGGGTTATTATTGTCGGCGCCACTAAGATGCCCAGAGCCAGTCCGATAAACAGTGCGGCTGCAGTATATAAAAATCGCTTAAATATCATGCGTTATTTTAC
Organism: bacterium; assembly: GCA_017444045.1. GTDB lineage: Bacteria > Vulcanimicrobiota > Xenobia > Xenobiales > Xenobiaceae > JAFSXO01. The sequence continues at coordinate 2,856 of JAFSXO010000003.1, forward strand.
CGTGCTTTCTGCGGGAAATGTTGGGGTTGGCTCTGCGCCATGGGCTGCAGCCGGTTCGGAAGGCTTGCCTTCTGCCGCGGCCTCGCTGGTCTTGCCAGCTTCTGGAGCTTTGGCTGTATCCGTGCTGCTGCCGGCTGCGGGGATACTGTTCTCTTTGGCTGCGGGTGTTCCGGGCGGCGCATTCGCGGGCTTTGGCTCTGTCGCAGCTTTTGAAGTGGGCAGCGAAGCGGCCTCAGGCGCTTTGGCCGTCTCTGCGCTGCTGCTGGCTTCCGTTGTCTCGTCAGCCGCTGGCGCACCAGCGGGGCTGTTCTCTTGGGCCGCGGAATTAGCTGAAGGCGAATTCTCCGGGCGGGGCTCCGCTGCTTGGGCCGCTGACGGATGACTGATCTTGCTGGCAGCCTTCGCGGCGGCTGCTGGCTTGGGCGCGGCTATGGAGCCGCCTTTATCGCTGTGCAGCCACTGCCGGCCTTCCTTGCGGTATGGCTGCCGCGCGATAGCGGTACCCCGGTGATCCTGCCCTATATTAATGCAGATGCCCTGGTATGGCGTATTCGCTGGCAGCGAGGCCAGGCAGACCCCGTCAAAAGCTGCCGGCCACAGCGGGAAAACTGAAGACACATCTGCCATAACGCGGCCGTATATGGCATAAGCCTGGCGGGCTGTCTGGTTGGCGTGGAACGGGGAAACCATGACTAGGGCCTCCTTTGCCGAGCTGTTGGCCTGGGCCAGAGCAGGCAGGCTCTGAGGGCGGTCGGCCAGCAAAACCGTCGGCTTGACTGAGGCGCTCTTGCTAGACGCTTCCTTGCCCGAAGCGCTGTCCCAAGTACCGGAGCCGATCCTTTTGGCTGTGCCGCTGCTCGTCTCGGTAAAGGTAAAGCTGGTGCTGCTGATGCCGACCGCGTATATCGGATAGCTCAGCGAGCTGCTTCCCTGGGCGATCGCCTGCAGGTATTCCTCCTCGTGGCCGTCGGCGGGATAGAAGACGATAGCTCCGCTGGCGTAGCAGGGATAGCTGTCATATAGACCGCAGTCGCAGTAGCGGCGTACGGGCTGCTGGGACAGGGCGCTGATTTTTGCGCTTAGACTGTCGGCTGTGTAATACTGGGGCAGAAAGACGCTGAAGGGGCCATTGCTGTCGCTGGCCTCGCTGAGGAAGTGCTGGGCGACAGCCGCGCCGGTCAGGCACTGATCGCTCAGCGAAGCAGTACCCTGCGCCGCTTCTGAGCTGCTCTCGGGAACAAATACGGCGATGTTGCGCACCTTTTGCAGAGCGTACCCAAAGAAGCAGCCGGATGTTTTGCGTGCAATGGCTTTGCTGGCCAGGCTTTCGTTTCGTTCCAAGGCATCGGCCGAAGTTGTGACTCTGTTCTTAATGGCAGCCTCCATAGCGCAGTTCTGAAGCATCAGGCGGCTGTAGGCGGATTTTTCCTGCTCCAGGGCTTTTTGGCACATCTCATAAGGGCTGCCGTTTATGTACAGATCTCCGCCCTCGCTTTTAGCGGCTAAGGGCGCGGGGTAGGTCAGAACGTTGTAAAGAAGTCGGGGGCTGGTAATCCTGGCCTTCGATAAGCTGGCGGGAATGTTCATAACGCGCGCTCTTACGTTTACAAAGCCTATGAACGCGCCATAAGCTATGATGGCCATCATCAGTAGCAGAAACATTCTTTTTATGCAGCCAAAGCGCGAAGCCGGCGGTGCGCCGCTGGATTGCTGAGTCGTAGGAGCCGGTTGGGATTTAGCGGCGGCAGGAGTCGGGGCTGGCGTGGGAGTGTTGCCCTGCTGGCCGCTGCTTCCGGAGACGACCGCCAGAGGCGGAATAACCGCGGGGGCGGCCTGGCTGTTCAATGCCTGAGAGGCTTTAACGGCAGCGGGCTGAGCGCTGGCCGGCATGGTCATGGCCAAATGCGGCTGGAGCAGGCCACGCAGCTCGCGCTTCATCTCCACCATGCTTTGGTAGCGCTCTTCCGGTACGACCTTGATGGCTCTGGTGACTATTTCGGCCATCTTTTCGGAGATCTTGGGATTGGCCTCGCGGACTGGCTTAAATACGAAGGGCGTGCTGCTCTGGGTGGGATCTATGCCCGTAAGGGCCTGGTGCATGGTGGCCCCTAAAGCGTATATATCGGAGCGGGGATCGGACTGGCCGTTGTACTGCTCAGGCGGAGCGTAGCCGGGCGAGCCGATGCGCATAGTGTCGCCTTTTTTTTCCGGGCGCAGATGTCGGGCAATACCGAAATCGATGAGCTTAACCTGGCCATGATTAATAATAATGTTGCTGGGCTTGATGTCGCGGAAAATGATAGGGTTGGGCTTCTGGCAGTGCAGATAATACAGAACGGTGGCCACCTGTACCGCCCATTCCGCTACAGTCTTTTCCTCCTGGGGACCGTTTTGGCGCTCCAGAACTTTGCCGAGGTCCTCGCCTTCTACATATTCCATTACGAAATAATACAGGCCCTGATACTGGAAATAATCGTTGACGGTGGGAAGGTTGGGATGCGATAGGGTGGACAGGATGCGCGCCTCGCGCTCGAAATAGCGCAGGGCGGTCTGCTGCTCCTGGGGATCTGCGTAGCGGGCGGTAAACTCCTTGACAGCCCATATTTTCCCGTGCAGATGGGTATCCTGACAGATGTATATATTGCTCATGCCTCCCTGGCCGAGCAAACGAATTACCTGATAGCGTCCGCTTATTACTGCACCTGGCTGTAGCAAGGCAATTCCTCCTCTGTAAGAATAACTGTTGGCAAAAAGCTCATCGTTTTGTATCGTCTTTAATAGTTCGTTGTTGTCTTATTATAAATAGTTCGTCGTTGTTTTATAGCTAGCAGCCTTTAGCTGTGGCTAGAATAGGGCGCCGCGGAATAATAGGAGCATCGTTACGCCCAGGCCCAGTATCAGAATGACCAGCAATAGGCAGGATACGGTGCTGAAGCTGGAGCTTCTGGTTTTGTTGCCCTTGCTGGGCAGGGGCTTGGGCTTCTGTCCGCTCTTCTTTACCGCCGCATTGTAGGCCTTGGTCAGCTGGGCTAGCAGATCGCTGAGGTTGGCGGTACGCGCTGCGGCGTTGGTTTGGGTAGCCTTGGTGAGCAGCTGGATCGTTGCGCGCGACATGTCGAGCCGGTAGTTGTCGGGCGGGGGCAGATTGAAGCGGGTCTCGCCTGGATTGATCCCCGTGAATAGGTGATACAGCATGGCCCCCATGTTGTAGACCAGAATCCTCTGCTCGTCGTTGGAGGCTCCGGTAAACTGCTCCGGAGAGCAGTACTCGCTGTTGCGGCGCAGATCGCTGCAGCATAGGTCGAGCATGGTTACTAGGCCGGAGCTGTGCAGTACTAGGTTGGAAAGGCGCAGATTTTTGTACATATTTGGAATAAAGTTGCGCTCTTTGAAGGAACATAGGTAAATAAGCAGATCGCACATCTGCATACCGATGTAGAGTATGTCGGCTTCTGTCAGTTGGCGTATGTGCATCGCCGTGTCTAGATCTGTACCGTCGACGTAGTTGCGCACGATGTAAATAGCCGAATTGCGGTTGAAATAATCGACAACGGTTGCCAGATTGGGATGCTCGAATTTTTTGGTGAGCAGAATCTCCGCCTGAAAAAAGCTGACGGTGCGCATGTAGGCGGCCTGATTTGGTGCATGAAAGTAGATCTCGCGCACCGCCCAGCTCTTCTGCGCCATATGCTGATCCTGAACATGGTATACCGAACTAAGCCCCGGCTGATGGATGACGCGGCTTATTTTGTATCGCACATTCAGTATGGTGCCTGGCGGCAGAATAAGAGCCATAAAAGTAGGAAGCCCTCGCAGATTATCGACCTTATATCTTCAAGAGGCCCTTTGTTATTCCCTTTGTTATCTGAGCGCCAGCGGCAGGGGGTACCTAAAGCCAGAGGCAAAAAAGGTTGATGGCCAATTGTATAGAAATTTATACGTTCGCGAAAAGCGTCAAGGCTTGTAGCTTAGGCTGAGCGCCTAGGCTTAGCTGCGGCGCGTAGTCTGTTCCGCGCTGGTCAAACTCAGCCAAGCTGTGCCAGTGCGGAGCTGGCCTGGTGCCAGCGCATTGCAGCGCACCAGCTAAACGGCATAGATCTTAAATCTTGTAATAAAGATAATAATAGTAGAACCATGGAGTCTATTGTGCTATGAGTAAATCGTGCATGATATGTGCGGAAAACCTGACCAAGCGCTTTGGTCAGCACACCGCCGTAGATGGCGTTAGCTTCCAGGTTGAGCAGGGCGAAGTCCTCGGCTTTCTGGGGCCAAACGCCGCCGGCAAAACCACCACTATGAAAATGCTTACCTGCTATTTTCCTCCGACGTCTGGCAATGTGACCATAAACGGCTACAACGTTATGGAAAACAGTCTGGAGGTTCGCCGCAGTATAGGCTTTCTGCCGGAGAATGTGCCTCTTTACAACGATATGACTGTGCGCGAGTATATCGAATTTGCCGCCCGCGCTAAAGGGGTGCGCTCGGCGGATTTGGACAGTAAGGTAAAAAAGGCCCTAGAGCGCTGCAATTTGGAGAATGTGCAGAATCAGCTGATCGCCACCATATCGCGCGGCTACCGTCAGCGCGTGGGCATTGGCCAGGCCATCGTCAATGAGCCGCCCGTGCTCATTTTTGACGAGCCCACAGTAGGCTTAGATCCGGCGCAGATTAAGGATATCCGCGAGCTAATCAAGGAGCTGGGGCGTTCCTCTACGGTCATCCTATCCACGCATATCCTGCCCGAGGTTTCGCTTACCTGCAACCGCATTGTTATACTCAATCACGGCAAGGTCGTGGCCACCGACACTCCTGAGAATTTGGAGCGCAAAATGCAGAAGGGCAACCGCTTCCGGGTGATCCTGCTCGATCCGCCCGCCGAAGCCGAGCAGACCCTGCGCGGAATCCCTGGAGTCGTTTCGGTGTCTAAGCTGGACGACGAAGACCGCGCCGGGCATGTGGCCTTTATGGTCGATACCCCCAGCGACTGCGACGCCAGCGGATCTATCGCTTCCGCCGTGGTTACAAAGGGCTGGAACTTGGTAGGCCTCCAGGCAGAAAAAATGTCCCTCGAGGATATCTTTATCGATATTGTGCAAAGCGACGCATCCGCCGATGAGAGGTCGGCCGGCGCAGAACAGGCCGGCGAAGACGCTGCGGATTCTGATAAGGCTGGAGAGGATAAGGAATAATGTACGCCGTCTTTCTTCGTGAAGTAAAATCGTATTTCGGCTCAATTATGGCCTGGGCGCTGATAGCCGTATATCTGCTCATCTCCGGCTATCTGGTGGCCTTTAGCTTAGAGGACTATTCGCAGTTCTCCATGTCGGCTATGCAGGGTATGCAGATGCCGAATATCAATGAGCTGCTGGTTCAGCCTCTGCTCTCGACCTACGGCTTCCTGCTGCTGTTCTTCCTGCCCCTGCTCACCATGCGCCTGTTCGCCGAGGAGCGCCGCTCGGGCACGCTGGATCTGCTGCTGACCTATCCCATTACCGAGGCGCAGATTATTTTCGGCAAGCTGCTGGCGGCGATGACCGTGGTGCTGCTCATGCTGGTGCTGACGCTGAGCGGCTTCATCATTATGGGACGTCTCACTCCGATCGACTGGGCGGCCATTACTTCAGGCTATGTAGGGCTGCTCTTCATGGCTGTCTGCTTCATCTCCATGGGCATGTGGGCTTCCAGCCTTAGCGGAAGCCAGCTGGTGGCCGCTTCTATAACCTACGGCGGCCTGCTTATGCTGTGGATCTTTTCCGCGGTCGATAAGCTGGGTTTCCTTAAAGAAAAATTCGGCGATCTGTCAGCCTTGAACCATCTCAACAATATGACCAGAGGCGTTGTAGACACTCAGGATGTCGTCTATTTTGTGGCCCTTTCGGCTCTGTTTCTGTTCCTGACGGCCCGCGTCTTGGAAAGCCGCAAGTGGAGGGGGTAGGATAATGCATAATGCCAAGCTAAAATTCGCGATATCTACCATAGTATCGGTGATCGCGGCGTTCTTTATTTTCCTGGTCGTGCTCATGATCGCTCAGACCAATCATCATACCTTCGATCTGACCCAGGACAAGCGCTTTACTATCTCTCCGCAGTCGGTGCAGGTCGTGAAGGAGCTGCCTCAGAAGGTGCAGGCTCTGGTCTTTTTGCAGATGCTGGATTCCACGGGACGCAACAGCGCTGAAGAGTTGCTGAATCAGTACCAGCAGTCTTCAGATGGCAAGCTGACCTACCGCATCGTCGATCCCAAGCGCGAGCCGCTGGTAGCCAAAAAATATGAGGTGCGCATGCCCGGCTGTGTGGTGTTTGTAGCCGAAAACGAGCGCACCAGCCGTGCCGCTTCGGTTGAGGAAACGGTGATGACCAATGCGCTGCTCAACCTTTCCGATGTCACCGAGAAGAAGGTATATTTCCTGACCGGTCATGGCGAGATTGGTGCGTACAGCACCAACTCGGAGCAGAATGTGAGCGGGCTTCCCAATATGTCTCAGTTCCGCGCCGATCTGACCAGCGAGGGCTTCATCGGTCTGAATCTCAATCTGGCCGAAACCAAGAAGATCCCCGACGATGCCGCGGTTGTGGTGATCCCCGGGCCTACCGCGGAGCTGCTTCCCGCTGAGGCCAAGCTGCTGGAGGACTGGCTGGCCAAGGGCGGCCGTATGCTGCTGACCCTGAGAATGGAGACCCTGGATAAGTATGACGCGTTTCTGGGCAAGTACGGCTTCAAATGTGCCGACGAGCTGGTTATCGATGAAATGGCCCAGCTGGTAGGCGCCGAGCCGGTCTACTCTATAGCCATGCAGTACAACCAGGACTGCCCGGTGGTTAAGGATTTCAATATGACCACCCTGTTTAGGCTGGCCCGCACCGTAGAGCCTGCCGATAAGCAGCCCAGCGGCGCTAAGGTTCTCCCCATGGCCATGACCGGTCCCAACGCTTATACGATTAAGCTGTCGTCGCTGCTGCAGAACAAAGAAAGCACCGTCAGCAACAAGGATATCCTGCGCAAGGGCACCATGCCTTTGGCCGCCGCCGGAACTTATGCGGTAGCTTCTGACAGCCAGGCCCAGGGAAAAGCTGAAGGCCAGGACGACAAAAAGGCTGCCGATGAGGCGAAGCCTGAAAAGAACAAAGAGGGCCGCATTATCGTGATCGGCAACAGCGACTTCTGCTGCAATGATCTGTATAAATCGGCGGGCAACCGCGATTTTGCGCTCAACACCCTTAATTGGCTGGCCGCCAGCGATAACCGCATAACCATCCGCGCCAAAGAGGCCAACAGCCAGCCCCTAATTTTGGCGGAAAATACGGCTATGCGCATTAAGATCTTCCTGGTGATCGCTCTGCCGCTGACTGTGCTTATACTGGGCATCGTAAACGCCAGAAGGAGGCGGGCATGAGTATCCGCGGCACGGTAATCATGCTGCTCCTGTGCCTGGGTCTGGGCGCTTTTTGGTACCTCCACGACTATAAGGGCGAGGCGGAGCGTCAGGAGGCTAAGACGCAGGAGGAGCGCATATTCCCCGAGCTTAAGGCTGAGGAGATCGTCGGATTGCGCTGGAAGTCGACTGGCGGAGACAGTGTCCCCGAGCGGGTGCTTAAGCTCGAGAAGGGGCTGTGGATGCTGTATAGCGATGCTAACAGCAAGTGCATAGCTTCGGTGCGCGATACCGAGAGCACGGTTAAGCAGATTGCCGAGCTGGCGCGGCTGTCGGTTATCTCCGAAGATCCGCAGGAAAGCGAATATGCCTCTTACGGCCTTGATAAAGCGCCGTATGAGCTGGAGATAAGCGCAGGAGAACCAGACGGCAAGGACGCTAAGAAATATGTTCTGCTTATCGGCGCCGATACGCCGGCCGGAGACGCCTATTACATGCGCGTTAAGGACCAAAAGGCAGTGCTCGAGGTGGCGGCTCCTTTTATGGACTTCTTCCGGAACCGCGATATCGATGTGCGCGAAAAATCGGGACTGATAGTCAGCCCTGAGCGGGTCGTTAAGCTGGTGCTTCATCAGGAGGGTCGGGAAGATATCTGCCTGACCAAGGAAAAGAGCGAAAAACTGGGCGACAGCGAAGAGCCGACTACAGCGCAGGCGAAGTGGACCATTACTAAGCCTCTGAATGCGCGTGCTGATCTGAGCGTGGTAAACGATTATCTTTGGCAGGTGCACAGCGTAGAGACGGTGCAGTTTATCCCTCCCATGAGCATAGATAGTATGGGACCGCTCAGCGTTACCTGGGATATAACGACAGATGCTGACCGCACCATAACTGTGGAGCTTTGGGGCGATGCCGATATAGGCGGCAAGGGCAAGTTCTATCTGCGCCGTGTGGATACCGAGGAGTTTATGATCGTGCTTTATGATCACGACCGCAGTGCTCTGTTCCCCAAGCAGGCCGACGATTTCCTGGATCACCGTATTCTCTCGTGCAGCACCGACGATATGCGCCGTTTGGAGGTTACTGTTCCGGCCCGCAATGCCGATGGCAAGCAGGAGCCTGAGCTGCGCCTCGATGTCCGCAGAATCCGCGACGGCTGGGAGGTGCGCCAGCCCGAGAAATCACTGCGCGATGAGAACAAGCGCGACGCGGCTATATTTGAGCTGGCCTATGCGCTGACCGATATGAAGTGGGCTAAGAAGCTTCCGGCGGCCAAGTCAGGCGCTCAGCCCAATAACGGCTGCGCTGTGGCTGTCATCTACGGCGAAAAGGACCAGGTGCTGGCCCGGGTAAGTGCCGATCCTAAAAAGATGGATTCTGGCTATATCGTTACCGTTGAGGGTGACGCCAGCCAGTACGTCTTGGACAAGGATCCGTCGGCTGATTGGGCGGGCTCGATCCGCACTGTCGCCGATATGGACAAAACCGCGTCTGACGGTGACAA
>JAFSXO010000004.1 GCA_017444045.1 bacterium
CCGTCAGCTTTGCGAAGCCTAGGTGAGGAGGCTTTCTCTGGATGTTGCAGCCTGCAGTTTATCAATCTTCCTGACAGCCTGGAAAGCATAGGGCCACATGCCTTCCGGGACTGCCCACTAGACCGCGTTCCTTGGAAAAAGGCAGGCTTGACCTATTGGCGCAACCGTTTGCTGTACGCTGATCCAGGCGTAGTGCAGGCTAATGTACAGGCTGGTGTCACGTCTATTGGCGATAATGCATTCGAGGGATGTCAGGCTTTAGTATCTGTTACTCTGCCTGATAGCGTTACAGAAATAGGCAAAGAAGCATTTATGTGCTGTGAAAGCCTTGTATCAGTTACTATGCCTAATAGTGTTTTAACAATAGGCGAATATAGCCCAGCGGAAGGTTTAAGATTCACGTAGATTCGGAGGGATGCTGCGAAGCCCGTAATATCGGCATTCTATTGATGTTCCAACACGGCCTCTGGTTTAAATGGTTTGAGACATTTCCTTCCAAAAGTTCCGAATCGGTGTCGAGACCTGCTTTTGAAGACAACCTTCAATTCCCTTCAAGAACGTTTAAACAATGTTCAAAGCCCGAAAAATCAGCGTTTAGAAGCAGTGCAAAAGATCGGAAGATCGTGAAATTGCCCTTAAAGCCCAGAAAATCGGCGTTTGAAGCAGTTTTAAAGAAGAAAATATTTAAAAAATAAGGGAAAATAACGGCGATTCTGCCAAAAATCAAGGTAGCTTGCTTGCAACGCACGAGAAACAGAGACGAACCCAAAAGAGAACAACAGACACGCAGCAACGAAAAGCCCTAAGCTTCGCAGAAACAACGCCGAGAGCCGCCAACCACCAAAACAAGCTGTATTGTCCACAAAAAACACGAAATAGCCCAAAACAAGCCGGATTTACGCCTGTTTGCCGCCATTATCCCACGGACAGGCACGGTTAGACAGATAAGCCTCAGCAAGCTTAGGTTTCAGCGCCGAGCGAATGAGGTACTGACCGCAGCTCTCGAAGGTCCTGCCGTGAGTCGTGGCTACGATAAGCTCGCATAAACGCCGCAATTTTGGCGGCAATGGAGCGCCAGCCTGTAACGTGTCCATGATAGCCCAAGCCTCCTTGCGATAACGAGCCACAAGGCCAGAACGGGCCGCCGCGAACTCGTCCCAGACGGTATCAGGGAGCTTACGCTGAACGTCCTTAAGCATGAGCCAGGGTTTACGCTCTAAGCCCTTGGCAATAAGCGCTATACGGCGCTGAGAAGCCTCTAAATGGGCAAGCTCCGGCGGATGATTAGACGGCCCAGCAGCTGCGTTGGCAGGCTGTTTAGACGGTCTAGCAGATGTCCTGGCTGGCGGTGCTGCTGGCGATGTGGCCGATGCTTTAGCCGACGGTGAGGGCTTGCAGATGTGGCCGGGCTTAACGAGACGGTTACAGCGGACGCAGAAGCTGTCGAAGCAGCCATAGTCAGCAGATGAAGCAGGTGGACACGATGCGAGCTTAGGAGCCGATGCAGAGTCAGACGAATCGCGCAATTGCGGGCTTGATGCCGAGGCTATGGATGCAAAAATGAGCTGCAGACTGTACATGCCATCAGTATAACAATAACCGCTGCTGTTGTGGTTTCAAACCAAGTTGAAAATGGCCGAAAAAACCTCAGAGGGCAAAAATGGCTTAAAAGTCCCGAAATATCACTGTTTAACCAACAAACAAATTATACAAATTAAACAAATTACGCAATCACAAGTTTTTGTACCGGCTAACTTCTCGAATGTTAGCTGCAACATCCATAAAATGCTGCTTTCCTGCTTCATTCAAAGTGCGATACGTGGCGATAAGGTATTCTTCATTATCAGTAGCCGAATCATCGTCATCTTCAGTAAAAAACCATGCCAGCGGCTTGTTAACAATCTGAGCAACTTGTAGCAATCTTGGAATCTCTGGGCAAGTGGAACCGCTTTCCCATTGGCTCACAGCGGTAACACTTAAACCTAGCCGTTGAGCAAGCTCAACTTGCTTTAATTTCGACAGCTTACGTGCCAGTTTTATATGTCGTCCAACAACACTTTTATAGTCCATCGTGAGACTTTAATTTGCACTTAAAGTTAAAAACCTTTTTATATGCTTGACTTTAAGTTTGACTTCAATTATTATCAATACACATTAAGTTAAACTTAAAGGAATAAACCATGAAGGGTCTGAAAGGGCTAAAAGCTGCACGTCGTGCCGCAAAGATGACACAAGTCGAACTTGCACGAGCAATAGGTGTAAGTGTCACAGCTATTAGCTTGTTTGAAAACAGCAAACTTGACCCTACTATAAAAACACTTATTGCATTATGTTCTGTGCTTAACACATCAGCAGATTATTTGCTTAATGGAGATGTCTGCCATGTGGGTTAACGTTGAGCAAGCTGCTGAGCTAATGTCGGTTAGCTACAATACGGTGATATACCGTATAAAAGCCGGCATATTGACACATAAACAGGTTGCGTCATCAGGTCGCAAGGGTTTTAAGTATGAGATATCCCTCGATTCGTTGCCCCAAGATGCCCAAGACCGTTACTGGGAGCAGCAGCGCATCGCCGATCAGGTGGCCCGCGCCAAGCGCGGCGGCCGGCCGTCTAAGGCAGCCCTCGAAGCCCGCGCCAAAGCCGCTGAAGAGATCCAGGCCAACGAGATATACCAGAAAGCACCCGACTGGCAGAAAAGCGTAGTCGATACCCGCGTTTATATCGTGGAATCCACCAAAGGCATGAGCCAGAAAGAAACTATGGCCTGGATCGATCAGTACAACATGGCCCGCTGCGAAGAGGATCGGATTAAGTGCAGTCTAGGCACCCTGTACCGCTGGCGTAAAGCCTACACGGTCGGCGGCAAGAACGCGCTGATGACAGAGTACGGCAACCGCAAAGGCTCCAGCATAATCCCCGATGACGTTTGGGATGTCTGGTATGGTGTCTACGCCACTGAGTCCAAGGTCAGCGCCCAGGCGGCCTGGCTTGTCGCCCGTGGCTATTACACCGAGCATTACGAGGGCCAAATGCCCAGCCTGAGTGCCTTTGAATATCGGCTGCAGCGCGACATAAAAGAGCAGGACCTCTACTATGCCCGCAACGGCGCCAGCGCCTACAACCGCAAATTTGGCTATTACATCAAGCGCGATCTGTCCAAGCTTACCGCTGGTGAGTGTGCCGTCGGTGACCACATGCAGTTTGACCTTATGGTTGAGATGCCCGATGGCAAAGTGGTACGCCCCTGGCTGACAGCGTGGGTAGATATGAAATCGCGCAAGTTCCTGGGCTGGTACGCCCACCCGGAAGCGCCGAATAGCGACCACATTTTCCAGAGTTTCTACCACATGGCATCTAAGTTCGGCTTGCCCAAAGAGCTGTATCTGGACAACGGCAAGGATTACCGCTGCAAAGATTTTGCCGGCGGCAGGCGCACCGTCAAGGTCGAGTACGACCGGGAGCGCATCGTCTCCAGCCTTACAGCCGATCTAGGCATTGAGGTTAACTTCGCGCTGCCCTACAACGCGCAAGCCAAGGTTATTGAACGCCGTTTTAAGGACCATCACAACTACTTTGAACGGTTGTTAGTAGGCTATACCGGCACCAATACCGCCAAGCGCCCTGAAGCCCTGAAGAAGCAGCTCAAAAAGAAGCAGATTCTCAAGTGGGCGCAGTTTGTCGAGCTGCTAGAGCAGTTTATATCAGTTCTGGACAGTATGCCCTTCGGCGCTAGAGCACATTTCGCTAAGCTCTCGCCTAATGAGATTTGGAAAGCCGATAATCCCGCCCTGCGGCGTGCCAACCCGGAAAGCCTGGCGCTGTTCTGTATGCGCAGCAGCAGGCTGATCAAGGTCGGCCGCAACGGCGTGAAGGACCCGGATCTGAAGGTCACCTACTGGGCGCCAGAGCTGGACGCCATCAAAGGGCAGCCGGTATACATGCGCCGCGATCTCAACAATTACAGCCAGGCCTGGATTTTCAGCGCCAAGGACGAGCTGATCTGCCTGGCTACTATCGACGACGGCGTGCATCCGCTGGCTAAGACGCCGGAAAGCAAGGCTGAACTGGCCGAGCGCATGGCCCGCAAGCGGCGGGAGCTGAAGGCGCTGAAGGCGGCTCAGGCCGAGCAGACTGCCCTGGCAGCCGACGAGCTGATGCGCCTGGAGCAGGCCGGCGTGGCCAGCCTAAACGAGGAGCGCGGCGCCGACGATGCAGAGCCCGATTCAAAAGTTATTCAGCTTCAGAACACGCCTCTGGATAAGCGATCTAAGGAGATTAAGCGCTATCTGAAGGAGGCCACCACCGACAGCCCGGTTATCCCGGTGCCGTCAGTTGAACGCAAACCTAGACGCATCCTAGCCGTATGGGATGCAGATGAAATTTAGGAGGATACTATGCCCTGTTGCAATCCCGAATTAGTAACCATGGTGAGACAGGCTATCGCCGAAGGCGGCCTGTCC
>JAFSXO010000035.1 GCA_017444045.1 bacterium
ACGTTAATACGCAGGGATATGATGCACAGCGAGTAGTTTTCGAAAGCCACTTAAAAGAGGTTATGGCTCTTGAAAAGGACGGAGAAAGCCTCGACAACGTCGCCAGCACCTGTGTAGACGCCGAGTTTCGTCTCAATTCTTCCGGCGGTTACAGCGCTGACACGCTGAGACCCACGGTCGAATCACAGTGTGGTCCGCTCGATATCAACCAAGAGATGAGCAACTTAGCCAAGAACCAGATTATGTACAACGCCTTAGCTGGTAAAATCTCCGGCATTTACGGCACCATGAAATACATAATCGACAACTCCGGTCGGTAGAGGCCACTAAATTCTGGCAGGAGGCGCCAAAATTATGAAATTTTTTAATACGTTCGACGTAGCTTCCAGCGGCATGACCGCTCAGCGCAAGATGATGGACATCACCTCTGCCAACATCGCCAACGTCAACACCACGGAGACCGTTGATGGCACCCCATATCGCCGCATGGTAGCCGTAGTCGATCAGAAACAGATCGGTGACTGGCAGGAAGAATTTGCGGCTTGCTCTTTCGACGAGTCCGCTCCCACTGCCACCGGTGTTGAAGTAACTGGCGTTGAGGCCGACAATTCGGATTTCAGATGGGTTTATGACCCCTCCAATCCCAAAGCTCAAAAAGAAGGCGAGCACAAAGGCTATGTTGCTATGCCCAACGTCAACATCATCTCCGAAATGACCAACATGATCCAGGCTTCCCGTGCTTTCGAGGCCAATGCTACGGTAGTGGAATCAGCCAAATCGATCGCTATGAAGGCTTTGGAGATCGGCAAGTAAGTTAGCCACTAGCGCCAGCTAAAAGCTGGCAAATATTCAGTGCTACTGGATCCCCCAGTAAGCAAAGGAGGTTATAATGCAGAGTTCATTTGCTTCCATCCAGGGAATCACGAGCATGGGCAATCACAGCCCCATAACGTCAGTGGCTAACATGACCACCAAGAGCACAATTGGGTCAGTCAGTTCTCTGAACGCTCCTAGTGCTGAGAACGCTAAGTCCTTCTCAAGCATGTTGGGAGATGCTCTAAACAATGTCAACAACACCATGCAGGAAGCCCAGGCGACCACGAACGGTTTGTTGAGCGGTGATCTGAACAACTTGCACGAGATGACCATTGCCGGCGCGAAATCAGAAGTCATGTTACACCTGACCACTCAAATTGCGTCCAAGCTGTGCACATCCGCTACCACGCTGTTCCAAATGCAGCTGTAACACTAACACGAACCACTGGCAAGCCATGGCAACAGGCTTGCGGTAGGAAGGAGTTAAAATATGGCCACCGGAATCCAAACGGGAATGCGTACTGGTAGCGGTCCTCTTGCTACTGGACGTGGTCCTCTGGGTAAAGCGCCAGGCGGAGGCAACCAAGGCGGCCTCGGCAAGATGAAGGCGTCGTGGGCTGCGCTGAGCACCAAGATCAAGGTTTTGATCTTCGTAGCGATCGGCCTTCTCGTTGCAGGCGGCGTCGTGTTCAGTCTCGTCAGCAGCGCAAACAAACCCGTTGAATTATATGCAACTAAGCTCGGTGAAGACGACATCAAAGACGTCTCCATGAAGCTACAGGAATGGGGTATTCCCCACCAGGTTGCCGTTACCAACGACAACATTATTATCGCTCCCAGCCTCAAAGTTTCCACACAGGCTCGCTTGGCATCTCACGGTCTGCCTCGCCACTCCATCATGACGGCTTCCAATCAGCCCGCCAGCAGTGGTTTGAGCACCATGACCGAGAAAGAAAAGGATGCTATCAACAAGCGCGTTCTCGAAGGTGAGCTCACCGAATCTATGCGCCAGATGCAGGGCGTTGCCGATGCTTACGTTAAACTGGGCCTTCCCGAAAAGACCCTGTTCGACGATGGCTCCGAAGGTGCCAAAGCTGCGGTCATGCTCAAAATGAAGCCCGGCGCTCAGCTGAACCGCGATCAGATCACCGGTATTGTTAACCTGGTTGCCTACTCTGTGCCCGATTTGAAGGCCGAAAGCGTCAAGATCGTTGACACCAACGGTCGCGACCTCACCAATGGTCTCCCCCTCAACGGCGGAGAGCTTGGCATGGCTCCTTCAAGCCAGCTGGAGTACAAGCAGAACTTAGAGAAGAACCTGAAGGACAAGATCGAGCAGCAGCTCGCTACCGTTCTGGGTTCCCAGAAATTTGCCGCTCAGGTCACCGCCGAAGTCGACTTCTCTCAGAATGAAGTCAACCGTGAAATCGTTGGCGATCCCGGCGACAAAGGCCGCGTCAAGGTTGGCGGTCAGAAACGCGTTGAGCAGTACAACAAGAAAGAGCAGACCTCCGGCGCCGTACAGATGTCTTCCTCTGGCGACAAGAAGGGCACCTACTCCAAGTCTGAAGAGTCCGAGAAGTACGAAATCAACCGCACGGTTTCCCGCAATGTTGATACTTCTCCCAGAATTCAGCGCTTAACGGTTTCCGTTGCTGTGGACAACCTTAAAGAAGATCAGGTTGCTGCTATTGCCGGTTTGGTTAAAGACGCAGTAGGCTTCAACGCCAGCCGCGGTGACTCCGTCACCGTTCGCAGCGTTCCTTTCGCCAGCGCTTCTCTCGACGGCATCTACAGCGAGATGGCTCAGGGCATGGCCAATGGCAACGCCCCCGTCGCCGCTCCCGCTACCAGCATCAACCCCACCGCTGTTGCCGCTATAGCCTTCGTTCCCGCTATCGCTCTGATTGCTCTGATCGCTGTCTTCGTCAGCCGTCAGCGTCAGGTTCAGCAGGGTCAGGCTCAGCTCATCCTGGGAAGCACTACTGGTTCCGCTTCCTCCGACATTGCCGACCTTCTCAACGAGAAGTCTGGCAAGTCTAAGGCCATGGGCGAGACCAGAGTTAACACCTCCGACCAGCTTGAGAAGCTCGCTAAAGAGCGTCCTACCAAGATGGCTGAGCTGTTAAAGAACACCTGGCTCAATGGTGACAAGTAAGCACTAGCACCATAAACCAATAAAAAAACGCTCCGAATTATCGGGGCGTTTTTTTATTTAGAAGGTATATGCTCGCGAAAAATAACTATAGCATTTATTATGGCATTATACTCCAAAAACGACAACGAACTGCATCATAGCGAATCCTCTGCAGATAACATATACCAGCTCGATGGGCGCGTCCCCCTAGCCACCGCCATCCCCTTCGGACTGCAGCACGTGCTGGCCATGTTTACGGCCAACATAACTCCCATCATACTGATAGCGGGCGTAGCCAAATACCGCGGACAGTCCTTTGCGCCAACTGATACGGCACTGCTAATACAAGCCGCAATGTTAGTCGCCGGCATAGGCACACTAATTCAGCTCTACCCTGTTTTACATAGGATAGGCGCCAGACTGCCCATCGTTATGGGCATGAGCTTCACCTTCCTGGCGCCAGCTATAACCCTAGCCGAGCGAGACTATGGTCTTTTAGTAGGAGCCTCTATAGTCGGAGGCTGCCTTGAAGGGGTACTCGGCCTGTCAGCGCGCTACTGGCGGCGTTATATATCTCCTATTGTCTCGGCCTGCGTGGTCATAGCAATAGGCATCAGCCTAATAGGCGCTGCCATGACATCATTCGTTGGCGGCAACGCTCAGGACGCGGGAAGCTGGCCCCATTTAGCTGTAGCCACAATAACCCTGCTATCCTGCCTGCTTTTTTATCGATTCGTCAAAGGAACCTGGCGCCATTTATATGTACTGTTTGGCTTAGCGGTAGGCTACATCACCGCTTTGGTTTTCAGCCTATGCGGAATTAGCAACATGATCGACCCCGCCACAATCCGCAGCACGATAAATGAATTGGGCATTATCTCCCTGCCCCATATCTGCCATTTCACCCCGCAATTCGAATGGGGAGCCATAATATCGATCGCCCTGGTATCCTTGGTCTCGGCTGCTGAAACCATTGGCGACACCACCGCAGTATGCCAGGGCGGCCTCAAACGCGACATTACCGAACAGGAGATATCCGGCTCACTTAGCTGTGACGGCTTTATGAGCGCCGTATCTGCGGGAATATTCGGCTGCACGCCCATTACCTCGTTTAGCCAGAACGTCGGCTTAGTCACCATGACTAAGGTCGTCAACCGCTTCACCATTATGTGCGGAACTTCAGTACTGATACTGGCTGGCTTATTCCCCCCTATCGGCGCCCTGCTGTCAACCATTCCGCCCTGCGTGCTGGGAGGCTGCACCGTTATCATGTTCGGCGCCATCATCGTCGCCGGCTTAGAGATGGCTTCCAAATGCGGCTTCGGCCATCACGCCACGCAGATACTCGCCATCTCGCTGTGCGTGGGCATAGGCTCTACCCAATCTCCGGCACTGTTTAGCCAGGCGCCCGAATTGGTGTCCGATATCTTCGCCAAGAATCCCGTGGCAGGGGTCTTCGTCACCGCCCTGTTGCTGTCGTGGCTTATTCCTAAAGACTCCGAAGAAGAATAAAGCAAAAGGAATAACAGCCATAAAGTCAAAAACAGAACGTTACGTGAATTTTTTGGGCAACTATTAGCCCATCCATAAGGAGCGTAGCTACATGGCTGTCAACCTTCCCCCTCGGCAAAAAACCGCTATTCTACTGATGTCGCTTCCCCCAGAAGCGTCAGCGGAAATTTTTAAAGAGCTAGGGCCAGAAGAAGTCCAATCCATAACTATGGAGATATCCAAGATGCCGCAGATATCTCCAGAAACGCGTGCCCAGGTTATTCAGGAATTCCTAGGACAGTCCGACAATGCCCCCGACGCCCTAAAGGATTTAGGCGCCACGACCCCAGCGGCAGGCGGTGGTTTCCCAGGCTTGGGAGGAGGCGGCTTCCCCGGAATAGGCTCCGGCCTAGCGCCGCATAACATGCCCCCAGCCATGAGCAGCAGTCAAACTGTCGCCGCATCGACGCGCCCCCTCGATTTTCTGCGCCGCGTCGATCCCCGCCAGCTGCTGCAGCTTATACGCCGCGAGCATCCCCAGACAATCGCCGTCGTGCTGTCCCATCTTCAGGCGAACCAGGCCTCAGCTATTTTAGGAGACCTTCCCAATTCAGTGCAGACAGAGGTGGCCAAACGCCTAGCCGATTTAGACACTGTATCCAACGAGGTTCTGACAGAACTGAGTAAGGTACTCGAGACCAGGCTGCAGCAGGCTCTTGAAGAGGGCTCATATCATCATGCCGACGGAAAAGAGACGCTACTGGAAATACTTAACCAGTCCGATCGCAACACCGAAGAGCGCGTACTTACCGGCCTATCGAAAAAGCACCCCACGCTTGTCAGCGACATCAAGAATAAATTGTGCGACTTTGAAGATCTGAACAACATCGACGACAATTCGATGCAGCAGGTTTTGCGCATGACCGACTTCAGAGACCTAGTATTGGCTCTAAAGGGCGCCAACCGCGAACTTTCTGAAAGAGTATACAGATTTTTATCGCCAGATATGGCCCGAGCGCTGCGCACCGAAGTCGACAAAATGGGGCAAGTACCCTGGGACGACATCAAGCAGGCTCAGCAGCAAATCCGCAATATCCTGCGCGGGCTGGTGAATTTAGGCAAAATTAAATTCAGATAAGGCAGTATTAGCTTACGCAGCTCCAACGCACATGAATGAGCATAACCAATGCCAAGAATCCTTAACTGAATGGCATTGAGATAGGATCAAGGTGAACTAAACTGGCTCTCATAAAAGGCAACCCCAATGATGTGGCTCCAGGACAGGGGGGAGCCCAACCTCGTCGCTCGGCTTTAATCAAATCCGGCGGCTCTGCTGACGAGCAGCGCTCGGGAGAAACAACAGCGGTATTCACCCCGCGCTCACCTCTGACTAAGGGACCTCAGCCCACGCCCCAGCAGGAGGCCGAGTTTCGCCAGCGCCAGCTGTTGGCAGAAAAGCCCTCACCCGTCTTAGGCAAGGTGTTTGGCAAGCACAACAATGGACCAATAGCCAGCGCTCTGCCTCCTATTGCCAACCGCGTGCGCATTCCCACCGGCGACGAGCCGCCCGAAGATAAGAACGCCCCGCCCCCGATTACCGTCGATCAGGCGATCATCGAGGAAGCCCAGCAAAAAGCGGCGGCACTGCTGCAGGCTGCCCAAAAAAAGGCCAACGAAGCCCTGACCGCGGCAGCCCAAAAGATTCAGCAGTTCCAGGAGCTAGCCAAGACCAAAGCCGAAGAAGCCAACAAGGCTGCCTACGCGCAGGGCCTAGAGCAGGGGCGCGTCGATGGCCGGCGCCAAGGTCACGATGAATACCTAGAATTAATGCTCAAGGCCCGCGATCTCTATGTCCAGGCGATAAAAGAGCGCGACAAGCTCATCGACAACACCGAGCCAGAGCTAGCCCGCCTGTCGGTCGCTATAGCCGAACGCCTCATCGGCCAGGAGATCAACTCCAACGGCGAGTTTATTATGAGCGTGGTACGCGATGCGCTGGCAGACTGCAAGGACCGCGAACAGGTCATCATCCGCGTAGCTCCAGACGACTACCACCTGGTCAACAACGACCGCGCTACCTTTGCCCATATGGTCGAGGGCTTGAAGGATTTTGACCTGGTAATCGATTCCAAGGTCGAAGCCGGAGGCTGTATCATTGAGACCAACCTAGGCAATATCGATGCGCGCCTAACAACTCAGCTGGCAGCCATCAAGGCTGCGTTTGAGCACGTATGCCAAACCAAGGAAAGCGGCGACGCCAATGACATTACCCCAGAAGAGTGACAAACCTAGCGCCGAGGCTAAGGCAGCGCCTGCCCCAGCGGCCCAGGAGGTTCCTGCCAGCCGCCGCACCGGCCCCAGTCCAGTCCCGGCAGCCGAGCCCGCCCCAGAAGCAGCTCCCGAAGCGCCCAAGGTCTCCGAGGAAGAGGCTAAGCTGATAGCCATGCGCGAGACTCTGGCCCAGCCTCTGCCCGAGCCGCGCCCTCTGCCCAAGATCACCTTTGACGCCTTCCACAAGGTAGCCAAGGAGTGCACTACCATAAAAATGCACGGACGCGTCAGCCAGGTAGTAGGCTTAACCATCGAGTCCGAAGGCCCGGCTGTTCAGGTAGACGAGCTGTGTTACATCTACGACAAAAACGGCGGCAAGCCAGTGCGCGCCGAGGTGGTAGGCTTCAAAGCCAGCAAGGTTATGCTCATGCCCCTGGGCGAGCTGGGCGGCATCGGCCCTGGTTGCGAGGTCCGGGCCACGGGCAAGCCTCTGTCCATCAAGGTAGGCCCTAAAATCCTGGGACGCGTTCTCGACGGACTGGGCAATCCCATCGACGGCAAGGGGCCGCTGGAATACGAAACAGAATACCCTGTTTACGCCGAGCCGCCCAACCCGTTTACGCGTCCGCGCATCAACAGGCCGCTGTCTCTAGGTGTCCGCGTCATCGACTCCTGCCTAACCTTCGGGCGCGGCCAGCGTGTTGGTATTTTCGCGGGTTCCGGCGTAGGCAAATCCACCACGCTTTCCATGATCGCCCGCAACACAGAAGCTAGCGTCAACGTATTGGCCCTAATCGGCGAGCGAGGCCGCGAGCTGCGCGACTTTATCGAGCGCGACCTAGGCGAAGCGGGTATGAAACGCTCCGTCGTGGTCGTAGCGACTTCAGACCAGTCAGCCTTGGTGCGCTTAAAGGGAGCCTATACGGGCACCACAGTTGCCGAATACTTCCGCGATCAGGGCATGGACGTAATGCTCATGATGGACTCGGTAACCCGTTTCGCTATGGCCCAGCGCGAGGTAGGTCTGGCCGTTGGCGAGCCGCCAGCCACCAAGGGCTACACGCCATCGTGCTTCGCCAAACTGCCCAAGCTGCTCGAACGCTCTGGCACGTCATCTAAAGGCTCAATCACCGCCATTTATACGGTACTGGTCGAAGGTGACGACATGAACGAGCCCATCGCCGATACCGTGCGCGGTATTCTCGACGGACACATCGTGCTAAACCGCAAGATCGCTCACAAAAACCGTTACCCAGCGGTGGACGTTCTGCAGTCAGTATCGCGTCTGTTTACGGAGATCAATCCCAAGGAGCACCAGAAAGCCGCCAACAAGCTGCGCAACGTTCTGGCTACCTATCAGGAAAACGAAGACCTTATCAATATCGGCGCCTACCAGCGCGGCTCAAACCCCAAGGTAGACTACGCCATCGAAAAGTATGACGATGTGCAAAAGTTCTTAGGCCAGGGCATCTTCGAACCGGCTCCCTTTGAAACAACGCGCGCCCGTCTGCTGGAAATGTTTGGTGATGATTAATGGCCAATCCTAAATTCGTATACCGACTGCAGCGCGTGCTGGAGATCGCTATACGCAAAGAAGACGAAGAAAAAGAAAAGCTGGCCAAGGTGCTGCAGGAAGAAGAGCACGAAAAACAGGTAAAAATACAGCTTCAGCAACAATTGGCCGATACCATCGTTAGCCTAAGACAGCGCCAGGAGGAGCGCAGCCTCGACATAAACGCCCTGCGCACCTACCCCGCGCGCATAAAATTTCTGGAGAACAAAATTGTAGCCCAGGATCTGCGCCTCAAGGAGATGGCCATCAGGGTCATGGAGCAGCGCGGCAACCTCATGAAAGCCGCCCAAGAGCGCCAGAAATATGAGAAGCACAAGGAATCCAGCCGCGAAAAATGGCAGGCTGAGCTAGACGCTAAGGAGGCCACCATGCTCGACGAGCTGGCTACATTAAAATACGCTCGTTCCAGCCCAGACGACGAGCTTAAAGATTTTGAGGAATAAAGCATACTGGGTACAAATCGTTATTAAAATAACAACAATTTAACATTTACACCTTGCAGCTTTAGAGCGATAATAAGCATGAGGTAAGCTATCTTGCTGAGCAACAAGGCTCACCAGCTAGCCAGCCTAGTGTTTCATAGCTTGCAAGCACTTCAGGTCTATAAGATTGGGAGGCCGGATATGTCCGTTTTTGATAGGATAAGCCAAATTGAGAATCGCATGAACTCCTTAGAGAATGCGCTCACCTTAAACGAAAAGAAGCCCAGCATCGGCGCCAACAGTCCCGAGGCTGTAAGCTTTCAGAAGATTATGGGTTCGATGACCTCCGGTCAGCGTTTTGATCCGGCTACAGTTAATAATGCTAATACCAGTGCTCCAGTCAGCAACGATCCCAAGCAATACGACAGCATTATCGCCGAGGCTTCCCAAAAGTATCACGTGGACGAGAGTCTTATCCGTGCCGTTATCCGCCAGGAGTCGGCATTCAACCCTCAGGCCACCTCATACTGCGGCGCTCAGGGCATGATGCAGCTAATGCCTGAGACAGCGGCGGAGTTAGGAGTTAAAGACGCTTACGATCCACGCGACAATATCATGGGCGGCACAAAATATCTGAGCCGTCTGCTCGACCAGTTTGACGGCAACATGACCAAAGCTATTGCAGCCTACAACGCCGGTCCCGGTGCCGTACAGCAGCATGGCGGAGTTCCTCCCTACCCCGAGACCCAGAATTATGTCGATAAGGTTCTCGGTTACTATCAGCAAAACAAAGGCCTTAACGCATAAGCCGCCCTATCGCTGACAGACAGCAGAGAAGTACTCTGCAAAAGGAGCAATTATGGAAAATTCAATGCTAGTTTCTTTGCTGGGTTCAACTCAGGCTACCCAGGAAAGCACTAAAGCAGCCCGCAAGCCCGAAGCCAAGGACGGCGAATCCTTTTCCAAAGCGATGCAGGAAGCCGGCGGCAAGGGCAACGGCCTAACCGATGAATTGCTGGGTGAGCAGGATGATTCTCAGCAGCGGGTAGAAAGCCGCCGCAACGAGAGCGACAACGCCCAGCGCAAGCCTACCTACGCTAAGCTCAACCGCCCCGCCCCGGGCAGCCGTGAATACATTCACGACCAGATGTACAAGAATCCCGACACCCTGAGCAACGCTGAAAAGCGCGCCCTAAACCTGCCTACCGACAACGGCAGCAAGACCGTATCTGCCAGCGAAATGGCTGAGATGCGCGCCCTGGCAGCCGAGCGTGGCATAGTTATGCGCGACCAGACCACGGCTCAGTTGGCCGCCAACAGAAATGCCCAGGCTGGCAAAGGCGCTACAGAAGCCAACGCCAAAGAGTTTGCCAAGGCCCTGGCCGAAGAAGAGGGCAAAGGCAAAGACGGCAAGGCCAAGGACGCCGGAAGCGCAGCGGCCTCTGGCAAGGACGAAGGAAAAATCGTCGACAAATCCCTGGCCGAAGCGGTGCTGCGCCACACCGAAGAGGGAAAAGCTGCCCAGCAGAATCCCACTATCAAAAAGCGCCAGCAGGTTATCAACCAGATCGTCGAGCACATGGAGCTGCGCAACCTCGCCAACCGCGACGAGCTTCACCTCAAGCTCAATCCGGAGTACCTTGGCGAGCTTAAAATCAAGCTCACCAAAGGCGAAAACGGCGAGATAAGTGCCCAGTTCATAACCACCTCCGACGAGACCAAAGAAGTTCTGCAGGACAGCCGTTCAGAGCTTCGCACCCGGGTTGAAGCCACCGGCCTCAGGCTGGGAACCATCAGCATCGCCAAGGTTGACGATTTGGAAACTGGTTTAGTATAAAAGTTAACCTTTAAAAGCTAGCCCATTTATCCAAACTATTTCGCTAAGCGATATTCACAGAATATCGCTTAGACTTTATAATAGAGTCAATTAAAACGGTTCTTAAGCTGCCAGGTGTGCCCAACAGCATACATGAACCAGTTACCATCAAGAATTATAGCGCTTTTTATCAGCGCTTCCTTAAATAACGCCATAGTATCAGCAAAGGAGGCGATGTAGGATATGTTCGATTTTAACAATTCGGCTAATGCCATTCAGAACAACCAAACAATGATGAACTCCTACTTTCAGAATATGCAGAACCAGTTTACCCCTGGTTACAAGGCTGAATCAGTGCAGTTCAACGATGTTATGGGGCAGACAATGGGAGTTGGCGGTGCCAAGACTCAGTCTAATGGCATCATCTTTACCCAAGGCCAGCTTTTCCAGACCGAAAACCCTACAAACCTAGCCATCGACGGGCAAGGCTTCTTCATGATCAATGACGGAAACCAGACGCAGTTCACCCGCGACGGCCGCTTCGCCTTCAACAACGGTATCCTGGCCAACCAAGACGGACGGGCCGTAATGGGCTACAAGCTCGATCAGTATGGCAATATCTGCAGCGATCCTACTGCCATTCAGCTGGAGATCGATCCCAGCACCGGGCTGTACGGAGGACGCTTCTCCGGCTATCACTTCGACGAAACCGGTAAGCTCTACGGTGAACAGACCATCTCCGATCCCACGACCGGTCAGGTGGTTAAAGAGTCAGTGCCTCTGTACCAGGTATCTATCGCTTCCTTCGCCAACGCCAGCGGTCTGCGCAAGACTGGCACGACATCCTTCGGCAAGACCAACGCCTCCGGCGAGCCCGTGGTAGGCGTGGCCGGCCAGGGAGCTTTGGGCCGCATTGCTCCTAGCAGCCTAGAACTTTCCAACGTCGACTTTGCCCAGCAGTCTGCCGCGGTCGGTATGGCAAAGCAGAATTACGAGGCCAACTTCGCCTCCTTCAAGGCCATGGACAAAATGACCGAGTCGGCTATCGGCTTAATCCGTTAGCCTGCCCCCTTTCTGTTGCAGAGCGTCACAGCTTAGCTGTGGCGCTTTTTTATTACCAGCCACTAGCGCATACTGTATAATATTTGCTTCATAATTAAAAGGTATTCCAACAGTGTCCTGGAAAAGTAACCATATATACCCAGCAGACCAGGAGAAAATGCCATGCCTTTAGTTCCCGCCAAATGCACAAGCTGCGGCGATACCGTCAAAGTCGACAGCAAAAAGGACGCGGCCATATGCCCATCCTGCGGCTCAGCGTTTATCGTGGAAAAGGCTATCAGCAATTACAATATCAGCATTAAAGCCGACAAAATAGAGATAAATACCGATGGCATCACCGTAAGCAACCTTCTCCAATTGGCCAGTGAGGAGATCAGCAGCGGAAACTATGCCAAGACCGCCAGTTACTTAGCCCGCATTCTGGAACGCGACACCTCCAACCCGCTACTGCGTCCGGTGCGCATATTCTGCAGCGATATTGCCGGCGCCACCATTTCCAGCCTAACCCCTGCCAAGCTGCAGGAAGCGTGCCGGCTGGTAAAAGAGACATACGGCCTGCTCGGAGAATGGAAAGAGCAGTGGGGAAAACGCCAATATGCCGACATATTCAGCCAGGCGGTTTTTAAGGCGCACCTCAGACTGTTTAACAGCTTCGCCGAACACAACGTCACCGCCCTGCGCAAAAAGGAGGCCTGGGCCAGCACAAGCCAGCATTATCTGCAGTGCGCCAAGCTTATGGATGAATTTATCTCCTGGGGACAAAGCAGCGGCTATTATGGCAATTCCTCTGCCTCAAAGCTTCCCCCAGACCGGCAAATCCAAAGCTGGGCGAGCGGCATTGTATCATGCCTGCAGCGGGTGTCGCTCTGCTACCACGACGGCATGTCGCTTTCTCAGCAGCAGGCCCAATTCTGTTACAATCTGGCGGACAAATATCACCAGTATTGCGCTTCTAATAGCATAGGCAAACGGCTCATACCGCCATACCGCGGAGGAGAAGGCATCCATTCGCACCGTTTAACCGAGGGAAAAAAATCTGACAGCGTTAGCGACCGGCGCTATTTCAGCCAGACCATCCTCGGCGGACCGTCCCCAGAGTTTCAGACTTCAGTAAGCTCCTGTTCTGCTTCCTGCGCTACAGCCACAATTGCCAGCGTGATTCTGTTGTTTTTTTCATTTTCGCTGCTAGACGCTGGCTTGAAATCCAAGGGCTCTGACAGCGCGGCGACGATATTCATGTTCGTCGCCGTCCTACTGCCGGTTGCTCCATTTATCGCCTGGCACATTTACAGTGACAATGAGAACAAAAGCAACCGCCAAAAATGGATAAATCACTTACATCAGCAATGGAAGCATTCTCCGGCTCAGGGAACCGAAGCTAAAGCTTTAGAATTCAGCAGCTTCGTCAGTTCTCTGGAAGCTAAGGCCCAAGTCCGCATAAAAGAGATACAATAACTATATAACTATAATGGAGAGAAACGCCATGCCCTTAGTTCCAGCCAAATGCACAAACTGCGGCGACACCGTCAAAGTAGACAGCCAAAAGGATGCGGCCATCTGCCCCTCGTGCGGCTCGGCGTTTATCGTTGAAAAAGCCATCAGCAATTACAATATCAGCATTAAAGCCGATAAAATAGAGATAAACAATGATGGCGTTACCGCCGACAACCTTCTCCAATTGGCCAGCGAGGACATCAGCAGCGGCAATTATGCCAAAGCCGCCAATTACTTAGCCCGCGTCCTGGAACGCGACACCTCCAACCCCCTACTGCGTCCTGTGCGCATCTTCTGCAACGTTGTTGCCAGCGTCACCATTAACGGCCTGACAATCGCCAAGCTACAGGAAGCGTGCGAGCTAGCAAAAGAAACGTACAGCCTACTCGGGGACGGACAGGAGCAAGAGGGAAAACACCAATACGACAGCATATTCAGCCAATCGGTTTTTAAGGCAACCCTAAGTACCTTTAACACTTTCATCGAGCACAATACCAAGGCCCTGCTCAAACAGGAGACCTGGGACAGCACCACCCAACAGTATCTGCAGTGCGCCAAGATAATGGATGAGTTTATCTCCTGGGGGCAAAGCAGCGGCTTTTTTAGCGTTTCCCCCGAATCAACGCTTCCCCAAGAGCGGCAAATCCAAGCCTGGGTGGACTGCTTGCTAGAATGCCTGCAAACCGTATCGCTATGCTACCACGACGACCTGTCGCTTTCTCCTAAGCAGGCCCAGCTCTGTTACGATATAGCAGCCAAATATCAATCGTTTGCCAAAGCAAAAGAGTTAAGCAAAAGGCTCATACCGCCATGCCGCGGAGGAGAAGGCATACACTCGCATCGTTTATACGACGAAGACAACTCTTATAGCATAAGCGATCAGCGCTATTACAGCCTCGCTATCATCAACGGACCACCCCCAGAGCTTCAGAATCCAAACAGCTCCAATTCCGCCTCAGCTTCTGCCTCAAATTCCGATTCCGCCGCTTATTCATTCGCCATGGCAGGCTGCATCAGCGTGTTCTTATACATTGCCGTTATTCCGCCGCTGGTAGAAGAAGCCCGCAGAAACAATGGCTCCGGCTTGGGCATGACGCTCCAATTCTTAGTATTCTTGGTACTAATTGCGCCACTTGCTATTTGTATAATCTGGAAAATAAACAACAGCTATGAGGAAAAGAAAAGATTCCAAGAATACATAAAGCTATTATACCCGCAATGGAAGAACTCACCGGCTCATGGTACCAAAACTAAAGCTAAAGCAAAAGAATTCGAAGCCTTCGTTATTTTCCTGGAAGACCAGGCCAAAGCCCGTATAAAAGAGATGCTACAATAAGCAGGCTAGGATCATGAGCATAAGCAATAAACAATGCCATGATTCTTAAGTTACTGGCATTGCTAAGCAGATAGTCCCCTTTAAAAAAGGCTTTCCTGCTTCAATAAGCGAAGTAATAAAATCGCAAATTGGGTTGCACATAGGAGGCAGCCCTTATTTGGAGGCTAGAGGTGCGCCACGATACTAGCAACTACGACGAACTTATGCGGCTTACTACCTCTTCCGCGCGAGGGGATGGGGCGGCTTCTTACGATTTCCGCAAAACCGAGAAATTTTCCGGCGAACAGAGTAAATTCTTAGAGCGCGTTTTCGTAGCATTTTCCGAAGCCGTTATCACCAACTTAGCTCCCACGCTCAAGTCTAAGTTTAATTTAGAGCTGCTTACCATAGGACCGCGAAGCTACCATTCATATCTGAACTCTCTTCCGGAAACCACGCCGATCA
>JAFSXO010000036.1 GCA_017444045.1 bacterium
GTCATAATGGGGATCTATTGGCCATTGCTTAACTAAACGACACTGCTGCCATACTTTAGGGGGAGTCATAATGTTAGGTTAGCTGACGCTAAGTTACCGACATTGATTTGTAGAGAGCTCGTTATTTAGCCGATATTCGGCACAATAAAAAACAGCGGCGCTGCCCTTGTCGGCAGGACGCTGTTTTTTTATTGGTGGGCTAGCTAGGGATGGCTAATGCCAGGTCTGGCGGATTACGCGCAGCCAGTTTCTGTATGCGAATTTTTCAATATCGTCCTCGGATAGGCCAGCCTCGCGCATTGCGTCTAGCAATTTAGGTAGTTTGCTGACTTCCGGCAACTCTTCCGGCATACAGGCTCCGTCGAAGTCGCTGCCCAGGCCCACGTGATCTATCCCGATGATCTCGGCTATGTGACTGAGATGCTCCATGAAATACTCTAAGCCGCGGCGGGGATTGTACTGTCCATCGGGGCGCAGATCGGCTACATGCAGGGTGATGCCTACGATGCCGTCGCTGTCGGCGATGGCCCTTAGCTGCGCATCGGTGAGGTTGCGCGCCGAGGGAGCCATCGAATATGAAGCGCTGTGGCTGACGACCAAAGGCGCGGCTGAGGCTTTTGCTACATCCCAGAAGCCCTTTTCGTTGAGATGGGCCATATCGACGATTATGCCCAGCTCATTGCAGCGCCTGACTAGGCGCCTTCCCGCCGGGGTAAGCCCAAAGCCGCAGTCGGGGTTGCCTGGCCGCTCAAAGGGCACTCCGTTGCCGAAGATATTGGGACGGCTCCAGACTAGGCCCAAAGAGCGCAGGCCTGCCTGGTAGTATAGCTCTAGGCTGTTCAGCTCAAAATCTATAGCTTCGGCGCCTTCGATGTGGAGCACCAGCGACAGCCGCTCCTCCTGCATATTGCGCTGCAGCTCGTCATAGGTGCGGGCGATGCGCCAGGGGCACTGCGGATCGCGCTCGGCCCGCAGTATTTGGGCGAAGATGGCGTCGGTGCGCTGGCGGGCCAGCCGCGGGTCCAGCGGCGGAGGCATGATCAGCTGATTTGAAGCGGTACGGTAATCGGCGCTGTCGGCTTCTTCTTCGTCGTCGGCCTCTATGAATATAGCGAAAAGGCTGCCCAAATAATGAGCCTGCTGGGCGCGCTGCGCGTCAATATGAGTTTGGGGAGTGCCCAAAGGGAACAGCGGGGGAGCTGACAGCTTTTGGGGTAGGGTTTGAGTTATGGTGTCGTTGTGACCGTCAAAGAAGGGGATTTTTTTCATGTCTGACGCTTCTGGCGGAGATTGTATTATTCCTTTTCGCTAGCAAGATATGGCTGTGCCAATAGCTTAGCGCTATGTAAGCGTGTTCGCGCTGCTCCAGCTTTCCTTGCAGTGGGGAAATAGCGGATCTTATGCGAATAAAACCGTATGGCGTCACAGAATGGAATACTGACCTCAGTTCTCAAGCGCGTTTCCCGCGCCTTTTACTTAAGTATGCGCATTTTGCCCGATGGAGTGCGCCAGCCCATAAGCTTGGGCTATCTGCTGGCCCGGGCAGCAGATACCGTTGCCGATACTCCCAATATCGAGGCCGCTGAGCGCCTGCGCCGTCTGCAGCGCCTGCAGGTGTATATTCGGAACCTCGATGCCGAGCATTTCCTAATGGCCCAAGAAGCCTGCGCCTGGACCGAGGGAGTAACCCCGGGCGAGGCCAAGCTAATGCAGGTCTTTCCCCAGGCCCTGGAGCTGACCGCTCAGCTGGACGCTGAGGACCGCGGCGATGTTCAGCAGGTGGTGACAACCCTCATAAGCGGTATGGTTTTAGACCTATCCTTCTTTCCCGGCCGTTTTACCGAAAATGTGCAGCTCGACCGTTACACCTACCTGGTGGCCGGCTGTGTGGGTGAGTTCTGGAGCAGGATAATTGCGCGCCATACCCCAGCTCTGCACGGTTGGGACTGCGAGCATTGGTCGCAGATTGGCGTGCGTTTTGGCAAGGCTCTGCAGCTGACCAACGTTTTGCGCGATGCGGTAAAGGACTTGGAAAATGGCCGCAGCTATATCCCGGGCCTGGTGCGCGAGCCCTGGCCGGACTGCGCGGGGCAGCAGGGTAGCGATTATTATGAAGCGGCTATGGCCAATTTAAACAGAACGCAGACCAACGATATCCTGGGGCAGTGGATAGAGACGGCCTTGGAGCATTATTGCTGCGCAATTGCGTATACATTGTCTCTGCCCTGGCACTGCTGGCGTCTGCGTTTGGCTGTGATATGGCCGATCGCCATCGGTTTGGCGACCTTGGCCAAGCTGTGCGACTGTTCTGAGGATTGGCTAAAGCGGGGGAGGCGCATAAAGGTTGAGCGGCGCTGGGTCTATCGCATGATCGCTTTGACCGTACCTCTCAGTCTGTATACACAAGGACTGCAGCGCTGGTTGGAAAGCTGGTGGCATAGAGCTGATGCGGGCAGCCATAGGCTTCATTGACGCCTGCGCATTGATCATCGGCGCTGAAAACTAAGCGTCAGCCAATCTGCTACTCCCTTGGCATTGAAACGCATTAGGTGCCTTTGCCTTTTTTTTGGTCTTTTAGCTCCTGATAGAGATGCACAAGGCGTTCGGTATATGTTTCCAGGGAATACTGCTCGGCGGTAATTCTGGCGTTGGCGCCCATGGCTTGGCGCAGTTCTTTGTCCTCGGCGGCTCTTTCTAAAATGGCGGTGTAAGCGTCTAGATCGCAGGCGCTCAGCAGGCCGTCGTGACCGTCGGTAACTGTATCGCCAGTGCCGCAGGCATCTACGGCTATTACGGGCAGACCGCTGGCCATGCTCTCTAGAACGGCCAGAGGCTTGACCTCGGTGGTGCTGGTCATTACGAACATATCTGACGCAGCGTAGTATTCTGGCATTTCATTGTAAGGCACGCGCCCGGGGAAAAATACGCAGTCGCGCAGGCCAGCCTCGTCGGCTTCTTTCTGTAGATCGCCGTACAGAGGGCCATCGCCTAAAAGCAGCAGGCTGAACTGGGGATGATGGCTGTGTACTCTGCGGAAAGCCTCTAATAAGAAGCTGAGGTTCTTTTCTAAACTCAGCCGCCCTGTAAAAATCGCCAGTGTCTGATCTGGCTGCAAGCCGAGCTGCTGGCGGATGCGCTCACCGGAAGCGTTGCGGTAAGAGCGCAGATCGATAGCGTTCTGCAGCGTTTCTACGCGGCATTTAACGCCGTATTCATCCAATAGTCCGCGTATACTGGGCGAGGGACATATCACGCAGTCGCACCTGTTGGCGTAGGCGCTTACGTGTTCTCTGGCCGCCCAGCGCACGAACTCGCTGGGCAGGGGAATATAATGGGCGTATTGCTCCATTTGGGTGTGGAAGGTGTAGACGAGCGGGATGTTCAGTTGTTTGGCAAAAAAAGCCCCTACATCGCCCAGCAGAAATGGATGATGGCAGTGAATTATATCCAGCTTCATTTTGGGGATCATGGGAAACAGATGAGCTGACAGGGGAATGGCCAGAGGAAACTCGACTTTTTTGGTGAGGCTCATGGAGCGGAAACGCCATACTCCGGCGTGCTCCTCCTTATAGCCTGGCACATCGGGGGCAAAGATGAAGGGGATATGCCCGGTGCGCATTAGGCCCTTGCGGATAAGATCTACAGAATTGACGACGCCGCTGACGATAGGGCGGTAGGCGTTGGTAAATAGAGCAACTCTCAAGGCAGTCCTCCGGGAATTGGTTATAAAACCGGTGTCAAAACACTAATTGCAGCGTTACTTGGCTCTCATGCACTCTATAAGCTCGCACAGCACATGGATGATGGTGAGATGCGCTTCTTGGATGCGGCAGGTGCGCTCAGAAGGCACTTTCAGACACATGGTACAGGCTTCATTTAGCTTTCCGCCGCTTCTGCCTGTGAGACCGATAACCGTTGCCTGGAGCTCGAGGGCTTGCTTGGCGGCATTAACGATGCTGGGGGAATTGCCTGAAGTAGACATAGCTATGACCACATCGCCTTTTTTGACTAAAGCGCGTACCTGACGTTCATATACCTGGTCGAAGGAAAAGTCGTTGGAGAGTGCCGTTAAAATGGAGGTGTCGGTGGTAAACGCGTGGGCTGCTAAACAGTTGTCGCGCTCAAACCTGCCCACGAGCTCGGCAACTAGGTGCTGGGCCTCGGCCGCACTGCCTCCGTTGCCCATGGTATAAACGGTGTGGCCCTGCTCCCAGGCCTGGCACATGATCTCGGCTGCTCTGATAAGCTGGGGAAGCTGCTCTGCAATTCTATTCTGAAGCTCAGCGCTTGCTCGTATAGATGCCTGCGCCATTTTGGATATGGCGTCGGCGCTGTATTCTAAAGGCTTGTTTTCCATGGCTGTCCTTTTATTATTGTTTGCTGGCACAGTGCTTGTAAGCTATTAAAGACAGCTCCTGAATGGCTTTTTGAGCCGCGCTGGTATGCTTGTCTTTAACCTTGTCGACAAAAACGCTGATAGCGACGGGATGAGAGCCGGCCATCATGATGCCCGTATCGTTGACTACTCCTGCTATAGTGCCAGTTTTGTGGTAAACCTTAGTCCCTTTGGGCAGCAGGCCGGGAATGCGGCTGTTGTAACGCTGGCGTCCCAGCACTCCGAGGCAGTAGCTGGTCCATTCTTCGCTGAGAATCTGGCGTTTCCATAGTTTAATGAGCAGCCTGTTGTAATCGTTGGGCGAACCGTAATTATCTACCGCGGCGGCGATAGCCATGCTTTGGGCTTCTGTTTCCTGTTTGGCGGAAGCGTCTTCCCACGCCTGAATCTGTTTTAAGGAAGTGTCTGCGTATTTTTCGCCCACGCTGTCTGCCAGGGCGCATTTCTGCTGATAGGATAGGCTGTTCCAGTAGCTTAAGAATGAATTTATAGATTCGCCGTGAGGCACCCCCCGGCGCAGGCTGAGGAGCCAGGCCTCGCGGTTGGTGAGGTAAACGCTGGAATGGGTCAGTCCATGATCGATAAGCAGGCGGTTGACCGAGCTTTTGCCGATGGCGTCGAGCAGTGTGTCTGTGGCGGTGTTGTCGGATATGGTGATCATTTTTTCGATAGCCTGGCGCATGCTGACCGTGGATCCGTCGGGCAGAGAGGCCATATCGCCGCTGCCTATGCACTTGGTGCGGCTGGTAATGGTAAGCAGGGAACTGAGGCTCAGTCCGTTGGTGCCTTCCTGCATTTGCCGGGCTGCTTCGATCATCACGGGGAGCTTAAAAGCGCTGGCCATGGGGAAAGATCGGTCTCCGCGTATCTCGGCGTGTTCGCCGTCGCTGATATCGGTTACGGCGATACCTATCTCCATATTGCTATAACGGGCTGCCGCCTGCCTTAGCTTGTTCTCTAAGGTACTTTTGTTTGGGGCAGCTGGCTGGCTGGCTTTGGCCTGAGCTTCCGGAATGGTTTCGGTGGCAGGTTCGGAAATAGGAGCAGCTGCTGCAGGCAAAGTCCCATTCCAGGGTACGGGAGTGGGCGGCACTGCGTATACAGTTCCTATACTGATGCATAAACAGACTGCGGTTTCTATCGCCCAGCGGCGTAGCGGGTAAATGATCGTAAACATAATGAGGGATTCTTTTCCATAAGGTATGGTGCCTGCTTAGATAAATAAAATAGTTTGCTTGGTAGCAAGGATCTGCTGGCGATAGAGAGTATTAATAAACGCTAATCTGATAAGCTTTGTATGAGTGCTTTTTCGCTGGCGGTTGGCGCTTAGTTTAGCGCCATAATGGCGAGATTAGAGGATAACATTCAAGAAGCGAGGTTCTTTTCCCTGATCTCGTTTATTTAGTGTTGGGTACATAAGTTTGACAGATACGCCGTAAATATGTTATAAAGAACTCCATGTATAAATGGTTTTCAGCTCACGGACATTATTAGTGAGAGAACCTAGGAGGTTGTAAGTGTACGCCGTGATAGAAAGCGGGGGCAAACAGTATCGTGTAGCTCCCGGGCAGAGAGTTCGCGTAGATCGTTTGGAAGGCGAAATTGGGTCTGCGGTTGCTTTAGACCGCGTCTTAATGGTTGTAGACGATCAGAACAATACCATTACTGGCGCTCCTTATATTGAGGGGTGCACCGTTGAAGCTACTATTGCTGAGCAGCATCGCACTCGCAAGGTATTAGTTTTCAAATATGCGAAGCGCAAACGCCGTCGCGTTAAGACTGGCCATCGCCAGCATTTTACCGCTTTGCAGATCGGTTCTATCAGAAAGTAGTTTCGGCTTGATTCGAGTCGTAGTGCGGCGTGATCCTGAGGGTGAAATTCGCAGTTTGCGATGCTCTGGACACGCCGCTTTTAATATTGAGGGTGGCGTTGACATTGTATGTGCCGGTGTTTCGGCGCTAATGGGAGCTTTGGTGCTTGGGCTGACCAAGGTCGTAGGCATTGATATCCCTGCAGAAGATGGTGACGGGCTCCTAGGTGTGAGTATTCCGCCAGACATTACTGCTGAGCAGAAGCGCTCGGCGCAGGTACTGCTTGAAACCGCAGTTTTGAGTCTTGCTGAGCTTGCACAGAACTATAAGGGTTTTGTGATCGTTGAGTAGATAATAGAAGGCTGTCGCGGTCTCCAGTCTTGTTGGCAGTCTTGCGCAGCGTTATTATTGTCGTTCATTGGGCGATTCGGAGGTGTAGCATGACAGAATTCTCTGACAGAGTGGAAAAGGATTTCGAACAGTTCGATTTTGACTATGATCATGTTGTCAGGAATGACGACATGTTTGCTCCTTCCAAATTAGTGGGAGTGGCGCTGTTTGGAGCTATTGCTGCTTTAGCTGGTTATTATATTTATGCCCAGCTCGACAACGACAAGCGCAATGCCTTGCGCGATTGCGTTATATCTGTAGCTAAGGAACACGTGGGTTCTTTGGCCGCTCCTTCCAAGTAGGGAATAGACGGCGTGTCCTCGTCGAAGCTTTGGTGTCAGTTCAGTCTGTATCGATATGAGCTGACATTTTTTGTTGTGGCGGCTCTGCTGTTTGCTTTGGATCAGTGGACAAAGTTTTTGGTCTATAGCAATATGTCTTATGGCCAGACCATTGAACTACCGGTCAGCTTTGTCCAGCTAACATATGTGCGCAATTTTGGCGGGGCGTTTGGCTGTTTGGAGGGCGCGCATTTACTTTTTGTCTGTGCCGTCTTAGTGATGATCGGTGTGGTCTATCGCTTTTTCCCGCGTATATGCGAATACAGCGGATTGCGCGGATGCGCTTTGTTTGGCTCTCTTGTTGGGGGAGCTTTGGGCAATTTGTGCGATCGCGTGCGCTTGGGATACGTGGTCGATATGATAGATCTGAAGTGGTGGCCGGTTTTTAATGTCGCCGACATGTGCATAGTGGTTGCGCTTGTCTTTATTGTTCTGATGTTCTATTCCTACGGAGCGGCAGACGAGACCGATGAAGTGCCTAATACAGAGCCAGACGAAGTGCCTGAAGGATAGTCTTTTTGCAATATGAAAAGTGAGGCGATAGTATGCATCCCATTCTGTTTTCGGTAGGCGGCTTTTCTGTTCACAGTTATGGGTTTGTGATGGCCGTGGCTATTTGTGTTGGCGTACTGTACGCTATGCATATTGGCAAAAAACGCGGTTTGGATCCATACGATATCTCTTATGTTGGCCTTTGGACGGTAATTATCGGCCTGCTTGGGGCGCGTTTCGCCTATGTTGCGCAGCATATAGATAACTATCTGCAGGATCCTCTTTTGATTATGAATTTCCGGCGCGGAGGCATAGCGATTCAGGGCGCTCTATTGTTCGGTTTTACAGCTACGGCGCTATCCTGCAAGCACTATGGAATCAAGATGCTTAATGGGATGGATGTATACATGTCTCCTGTTTTGCTGGGCATGGCTATTGGGCGCATAGGCTGTGTGATGCAAGGCTGCTGTTATGGCAGTCCCTGCAGTGCTTCGCTGCCCTGGGCAATAACCTATCCCGAAGCCTTGCACATCGCCTGTGTTCCCCGCCACCCCTCGCAGATATATGAAGCACTGCTCGATATAGCGCTTATCTTCTTGGTCAACTGGGTCTTTCGGCGGGCTAGCTTCTACGGTCAGGCCTTCTGGACTGGAATCGCTGGTTACGGTGTAGTGCGCTTTATCACCGAATTCTTTAGAGAATGCGACAGCGCTCCAGTATTGGTTCTCACCCTGGCTCAGTGGGCGGCTGTTCTTTTCATTGTGTTAGGCGTTTTGGGAGCTATGGGCAAGCTGGGCACTCCTGATAAAATAGCCGCGAACGAAAGCGTGAAATAAATAGCATCTGAGCGCAGTAAGGCAATGTTGGCACGGCTGATAGTGTTGACATCTGGCTCTATACTTGGTAAATTAACTAGAAACTTATAGTCTCCACGTAGCTCAGGGGATAGAGCGTCCGCCTCCTAAGCGGAA
>JAFSXO010000037.1 GCA_017444045.1 bacterium
GGTTACCGTACCCTCCGTACTGCGCAGCAAACCATTGCACAGCTGAAGAAGAGTTGATTTGCCGCTTCCTGTAGCTCCGATAATACCTAAGCACTCACCCGAAATAATGTCTAAAGTTACATCCTGACAGGCTAACGTGGCAAAGGGTGTATTGGGCATATAAGTATAAGACACACCGCGAAATGCGATCAGCGGCTCGCCAGGCTCACGTACTTCAAGAGGCGGAAGCTCCGGCTGTGCCTCATCAAATATCGGCGCATTAGGGTTAGACACGATACGTTCGGCGAGCGCTGCAGCCAGCTCTTCAGGCTTACAGTTCATAAAGTCTAATTCGGCCACAAAGCAATCATGCAGCTCAAGAGACAAAGAGCAAAGCGGAGGCAAGCGCAAGCCCAAACGCGGCAGCAGGTGAACATCTCGGAACAGGCTGGAAGGATCACAGGTGTCGGCCACAACTGAACCATGCTCTAAGACAACCACGCGATCGGCGCATATCGCTTCATCCATATGATGGGTTATATAAACTACACCCAAACCAAAATCGCGCTGCAGGCCTCTCACCATGCTGACCACACTGCGCCGACCTCGCGGATCCAGCATCGCCGTAGGCTCATCGAGGACGAGGTATTTGGGATGCATAACCAAAACACCAGCCAAAGCAACCCTCTGCTTTTGGCCTCCGGACAGATAGTGAGGCTCAGACCTGCGCAGCTGGGTTATATCCAAACGAGCCAGAATATCATCAACCCTTTCAGCTATTTCGCTGCGGGGCAGCCCAAGATTTTCTAACCCAAACGCGACATCATCCTCAACAACCGCAGCGACTAGCTGCCGGCTAGGATCCTGAAAGACCATACCGACAAGGCGCCTAATCTCCCAAGCGTTGGCTTCATCGGCGGTGGACAGGCCATCAACGGTCACCCTGCCCTGACCTGGCAGTAAAAGACCATTAAGAAGCTTCCCTAAGGACGATTTACCAGAGCCATTATTCCCCAGCAGAGCGACAAACTGACCCGGCTCAATGCGCAGAGAAAAATCGCAAAAAACAGGCTCGGCTGCATTGCCATCACCTGCTCCCGGATATGCAAATGTTATGCGCTCAACTTCTATCAATACTAACTCCGACAAATCAGCTCAAATGCATCGAATATAATAATGCTATAAAATCAGCAAATAGCCAGTTTATAACCATTGATGGCTATTTGCCCAGAGCAGAAACCTCCAGAAACAGCAAAAGCGCCCCTAAGGACGCTTTTGCTCAGCGAATCAGACTAATTATAATACCAATTCGACAATAGCCATAGGAGCACCATCACCCTTACGGCATCCCAGATGAGTTATGCGCGTATAACCGCCATTGCAGGCAGCGCCTTCCTCATTCTTGCGGTCTGAGAACTGGACAGCCAGCTTCTCAAACAGATCCTGGGCAACGCTTCTCTTGACGGAATCGTGCAAATTACCATTGCGGACACGCGTAGAGTAGCGGAAATTATCAAACACGCGACGCTTGTAGGCCAAAGCATCAGCTTCAGACTCTGCATTCTTCGCCTTAATCGCCATGTTTATAAGTCTATCTGTGAAGCGCGACACTTCATGGGCACGCGTCAGGGTTGTCGTAATCTTTTCATGCTCCAACAGGGAGATTGCCATATTGCGCAGCATGGCAATACGATGACCAGTCTGACGGCCTAGTGTCCGAGTGCGAACTTTATGTCTCATCGGAATAACTCCAAATCTTAAATAAAGCAGTAAACCTGCTAATGCTAATCACTTACGCTGGGACGCAACGAAAGATTGCGCTCGGCTAACTTCTGATTAATCTCATCCAGAGATTTCTGTCCAAAGTTTTTAAGCTTCATGAGATCATCTTCAGTATAATTGATCAAATCACTGATATGAATCACACCGCCGCGCTTCAGACAATTCATCGAACGAACCGACAGGTCGAGATCTTCAATTGGCGTAGACGCATTAGCGTCACTGACAACATTCTCACTAACCCCGCCCTCGCCAGACATCTGCAGATTACTGAAGAGCTGTAGCTTAGACTGCAACAGAGTGGCAGCCTGGGCGATCGCTTCGTAAGGCTTCATGCTACCATCGGTTTCAACCTCCAGAACCAATCTGTCCAAATCCACGCGCGAACCATCGCGGGTATCGAACACATCGTAATTGGCTCTGATTACGGGGCTGAAAATCGAGTCGATAGGAATGACATCCAACGCTAAACCCTTATTGTTCTGCTTATCGCTAGACACATAACCGTATCCCTTAGAGACGTACAGATCCAAAATAAGAGTTGCGTCTTCATCGGTCATATGTGCTATAACCAGCTCAGGATTTAAGATCTCAACTTCTGCATCCTCAATTATGTCGGCAGCGGTAACGACCCCTACACCACGAGCTTCAATATGCAGCTGCTTAGGATTGTCAGAGTCGCATTCGCCAGGCATACGCAAACGCAGTTTCTTAATATTTAGGATTATCTCCGCAGTATCTTCAGTTATACCCTTAATGGTTGAGAACTCATGCGCCACACCATCAATACGTATATGAGTAACCGCCGTTCCCTTTAGAGACGAAAGCAGTACGCGACGCAGAGAATTACCAAGCGTAACGCCATAGCCGCGATCCAAAGGCTCGACAACAAAACGATTGTCATTAATCTTCTGTACCTTCGGGCCTCTTGTCTCTACAGCCTCAAGCAAGTTAGTATCAAGCATCAAAAAACCTCTAATTCTGGATGAGAAACAGTAAATTTAGCGTCCGCCCGACCATTGCAAAGACCAGGCAGACACCAAACTATAACTAGCAACCCATACGAGAGTAGAACTCAACGATGATCTGTTCGTTGACCTCAGTGGAGATTTCACTGCGGCTAGGCAAAGCAAGCACTTTACCTTTAGCAGCATTCTCATCCAACTGTAGCCAAGTAGGCACGTGGCGCACTCTGGCATGGTCAAGAGCTTCGACAACAAAATTATTGTTCGACAGCTGATCGTTGACAGAGATCTCCATATCTTTCTTTACCAAGAAAGACGGTATATCCACCTTTCGGCCATTGACCTGAATATTACCGTGAGCAACTAGCTGACGGGCGGCCGGGCGCGAAGGAGCAAAGCCTAAACGATATACGACGTTATCCAAACGGCGCTCTAACAGGCACAGGAAGTTCTCACCAGAGATACCCTCCTGCCTTGTCGCCTTGGAGAAATAGTTTCTAAATACGCGCTCTGTTACGCCATAAGTTCTGCGCAGTTTCTGTTTCTCGCGCAGCTGAAGAGCATACTGAGACAATTTGCGCTGACGCGAATTACCATGCTGCCCCGGAGGGTAATTTCTTCTTTCCATGGCGCACTTTGTAGTTAAGCAACGCTCACCCTTCAAGAAGAGCTTCTGCGACTCGCGCCGGCACAATTTACATACCGGACCGGTGTATCTGGACACAATAAACCTCCAAAAGCATTCTGTACGAATGCTACCCTTCTAATTTACACTCTCCGACGCTTCGGAGGACGGCAACCATTGTGAGGAATGGGCGTTACATCGCGCATAACAGTGATCTCGAGACCAGCAGTCTGCAGCGCGCGGATAGCGGCTTCACGACCCTGTCCAGGACCTTTTACGTGAACCTGAACGGAGCGAACGCCATTCTCATAAGCGACCTGGGCCGCCTTTTCGGCAGCGACACCGGCTGCGAAGGGGGTACTCTTACGACTGCCTTTAAAGCCATGAGCGCCCGCAGTCGACCACGACAACGCGTTACCGTTTTCATCAGTAATGGTAACGATAGTGTTGTTAAAAGTGGACTGAATGTGGGCTATACCTTTAGGCACATTCTTGGTAATTTTTTTGCGACCGCGAGTGCGGTTCAACTTTTTAGCCATGACTACAGTCCTATCCTCTATTTCTTACGACCACCGACAGTGCGTTTACGACCCTTGCACGTACGCGCATTGGTCTTCGTCCGCTGTCCTCTGACCGGCAGATTACGGCGGTGACGAATACCGCGATAGCAGCCGATCTCCATAAGGCGTTTGATATTCAGGGTAATCTCACGGCGGAGATCGCCCTCTACTTTGTGATGCTTTTCAATAATATCACGAAGACGAGCTACCTCATCTTCTTCAAGAGTGCGCACACGCTTAAGAGGGTTCAAACCACATTCAGCGACAATTTCTTTAGCGGTTGTGCGCCCAATGCCAAAGATATAAGTTAGAGCGATTTCAACGCCCTTATCTCTCGGCAAATCAACGCCGGCAATTCTAGCCACGGATAATTCCTCCTATCCCTGGACCTGCTTATGTTTAGGGTTGGTGCAGATAACTCTGACCCGACCTTTACGCAATATGATACGGCACTTCTCGCACCGAACTTTGACAGAAGGTTTAACCTTCATCTAACTACCTCCTGAGGTGCCTACTCATACTACTCCAACGGTACAAGCAGGCTCCGTCAAACAAGCTGCAATAAACAAAACATTATTAAACTAATGCTAACACTAAACCCGGTCCGAAGCGGTGACCACCCTCTAAATCCCAGAACGTCTTCCAGCTACAGAATAACGATCTTCAAATGCACAGTAGCCGCTGAAAAAGTTGGCTACCTTTTCAATCTGTACATATAGGGTTGGTATAATGCTGAACAATTATACACTAATGAATACCATTAGTCAATATATAAGGACCGTTCTCGGTAATAGCCACCGTATGCTCGAAATGCGCTGAAGGACGCCCATCCAAGGTAACGCAAGTCCAGCCGTCTGCCAGCTGTTTCACATAGTACTCGCCTAAATTTATCATGGGCTCAATGGCTATGACCATACCTGCTCTTAAGCGCGGCCCTTTGCCCGATGTATAATAGTTTGGGACAGCAGGAGCTTCGTGCATACTGCGTCCGACACCGTGGCCAACAAGATCGCGAACAACGGAAAACCCATGGCTTTCGCAGTACTGCTGTACTGCCTGTCCGATGTCGCGAATACAGTTGCCCACCTGAGCCTGCCCTATACCCAAATACAGAGACTCCTTGGTCACATCAACAAGCTTCTGTACCTCGGGCGGAACCTCGCCGACCACAAAAGTTCGGGCGGAATCGGAGACAAAGCCATTCCAGGTAACGCCGCAGTCGATGCTCACAATATCGCCCTCACGGATTCTGCGCTTGCAGGGAATGCCGTGAACGACCTCCTCGTTGATAGAAACGCAGACACTGCCAGGATAGCCATTGTATCCCTTAAAGGTCGGAACTCCATCATGATCTCGAATAAACTGCTCGGCAAGCGAATCGAGCTCCAAAGTAGTAACCCCGGCACGGCAATTCTCGCCCAGCATATCCAAGCAGGCGCAGAGTATATCACCAGAGCCCTTCATTATCTCGATTTCTTCGGGAGTTTTTATAATTATTTTATCACGCATAAACTACAATCCTTAAAGCTGAAGCCTTGCTGCTACTTATTGAGCTGGAGCGACTAGCTTCCTTAATTCGCTGATTACGGCAGAACTAATCCTCTCCGGCTCTCCCGAGCCATCAAACGAGCGCAGCAGGCTGCGCTCCTTATAAAAATTAGTCAGAGGAGCCGTCTTACTGCGGTATTCTTCAATACGGGCAGCAATAACGTCCTCATGATCATCATGCCTGTGCACCAGCTCACAGCCATCGAAATCACAGACACCCATCTTCTTTGGCGGACGATTGGTCAGATGATAAACTGACTTGCACTGCGGACAAACACGACGCTGCACCAGGCGCTGTACAGCAACCTCTACGGGAATATCCAAGCTGACGACTGCATCCAAGGCAATACCCATTTCAG
Organism: bacterium; assembly: GCA_017444045.1. GTDB lineage: Bacteria > Vulcanimicrobiota > Xenobia > Xenobiales > Xenobiaceae > JAFSXO01. Next base: position 5,816 of record JAFSXO010000037.1, read on the forward strand.
CCAGCAAAGCTTCAAAGGCCTCGGCCTGAGCGATATCGCGGGGAAAGCCATCAAAAATAAAGCCCTTTTTGCCCACGCGGTTAAAAAGATACTCGCCAATGATGTTAAGTACGATCTTATCGGGCACAAAATGGCCGCGGTCAATATAATAAGAGATCTGCCGACCGAATTCGGTATGATTCTGCTGATGCTCGCGAAAAATATCGCCAGTAGAAATATGCACAGACTGAAACTCTTTAGTCAGCGTCCCCGACAAAGTACCCTTACCCGATCCGGGAGGTCCCAATAAGACCAAACGCATAAGCACCTCCAAACAAAAGCCGTCGCTGCCGCGACATCTTACCGAATACATTTGACAGCCATGAAAAAAAGCCTATCCGCCAGGCGAACAGGCTTTTTAAGCTATCGGCAACAGTGCTACTTCATGAACCCATGATAATGCCGCTGGATAAGTCTAGCCTGTATCTGCTGCATAGTATCGAGTGCCACACCAACGATAATCAACAGGGAAGTAGATCCCAAGAAGAACGTATTGACACCGGTTAGCTGCATAATATAAGTAGGCGCAACGGCAATAAAGGCCAAGAAGATAGCCGATACAAAAGTCAAACGCGAAAACAGACGATCGAGATACTCAGCGGTTGGCACGCCCGGTCGAATGCCAGGAATGAAGCCGCCCGACTTCTTCAAATTCTCAGCAACATCCTTAACGTTAAACGTTATAGCTGAATAGAAGTATGTGAAGAAAATAACCAGCAAAGCGTAGCAGACATTGTATAAAATACCACTGGGATTAAACCAGGTATCAAAGGTCTGCACCATGTGCTGGAGCTGCTCACTAGGCTCACCAAAGCCGATAAACAGCTGGACGATCGTCCTGGGGATATACATAATAGAGATAGCGAAGATGATCGAGATCACGCCAGCGTTATTAACTCGCAAGGGCAAATAGCTGGAATGACCGCCATACATCTTATTGCCGACCTGTCTCTTAGGATACTGGACGGCGACCTTACGCACACCTAAGTGAATGAAGATAATCCCCATCACTAGCGCGACCATTATTACCAAAAAGAGAATGAGGGAGAACCAATATGTGGCTCCCTGAACGTTAGCCTTCTCAAAGGAACTAATCAAATAGTTGGGGAAGCGCAGAACAATACCAGCAAAAATCAGCATAGATATACCATTGCCGATGCCGCGTTCTGTCATAAGCTCGCCCAGCCACATAAGGAAACTGGTGCCGGCTACCATAGCGATAATAACCATGACATAGAAGCCGAAGCCCTGCATGGTAAAAACGCCCTGTCCGGAGCTGCCAGCATAACGTGCCAGCGAAAAGGTCATAAATGTGGCCTGCAGAGTAGCCAGCGCAACCGTTAAGTTGCGGGTGTACTGCTGTACCTGACGCCGCCCGATTTCACCTTCTTTTTGCATCTCTTTAAGCTGCGGCAATACCGAACCCAAGAGCTGCATAATAATGGAAGCATTAATATAAGGTGTAATTCCCATCGCCGCAACTGAGAAGTTATTCAGCGCACCGCCTGTGAACATACCTAAAAACTGGAACAGCTCACCGCGGGAGAGCAGCGCATTCCAAACATCCTTGTTTACACCGGGCATACTAATATGCACGGTCAGAACAAAAACAGCAAGACCCAGCGCTACCCAACCTAAACGGTTGCGAACATCATCAGACTTCATCGCGTCTGCGAAGGGCGTACTCACTAGCAAATCTCCTCTACCTTACCACCAGCATTTTCAACAGCTGTGCGGGCACCTTCAGTGAAGGCATGCAAAATAACGGTCAGCTTACGGGAAAGGCTTCCGTTACCCAACAATTTAACCGGGTTATTCAAAGAGCGAATAATACCCTTATCTCTTAAAGCTTCAGGAGTTACCACATCGCCATCATCAAAACGCTCAAGGCTTCCTACGGCGACTTCTATGTACTCAATACGGAAACGATTCTTAAAGCCCTTAAATTTAGGCAGCCTACGATACCAAGGAGTCTGACCGCCTTCAAAGCCAGGAGCTTTAGTTCCGCCAGAACGGGATTTCTGGCCATTAGAACCACGGCCGGCTGTTTTAACACTGCAGCCATGACCACGGCCTACGCGCTTGCGAACGTGACGCGCACCCTTAGGTGATCTCAAATCATTAGAATCCATACTAAAATCCTCCAGCTCGCTGCCATTGCAAATGACAGCGAGCCATAAAGTATCGCAAACCGTATAACCGGTTTACTCGGCCTCAGCCTCTGTTTCTGTTACGGGTACCGGCATCGCACTCTGAGCTAACAGCTCAGCATTTCTGCGGCCCACTAATTCTTCCACGGTCTTGCCGCGGCGTCTGGCTACTACATCGGCATTCATAATGCTGCTCAGACCTTTAACAGTCGCATAAACAACATTAATAGCATTGTTAGAGCCTAAGCATTTGGTAATCACATCGGTTATGCCGCACAGCTCAACAACAGTGCGCACCGCGCCACCAGCGATAACACCAGTACCGGAGGCAGCGGGCTTCAGGATAACGCGAGAGGAACCAAACACATAATTAACCTCGTGCGGAATGGTATGTCCCATAATAGGTATGCGCACCAAAGCCTTCTTCGCTTCTTCAGAACCTTTTCTGATCGCCTCAGAGACTTCATTAGCTTTTCCTATACCGACTCCGACGACACCGTGTCCGTCACCGACGACCACTAGAGCGGAGAAGGACATGCGTTTACCGCCCTTAACGACCTTGGACACGCGGTTAACCTTAACCAATTGCTCTTTGAGGTCGAGTCCGGACGGATCAATTCTCTTAATCATTCAAATCCTCCAAATTGCAGGTCATGATCCTGCTTA
>JAFSXO010000038.1 GCA_017444045.1 bacterium
CGGGACGGTTGGTGCCGTAGCCATGGCTGCCGCTTACGCCCAGAAGCATTAGGCGGGCGCCTAAGCGGGGATGGCTGTGCAGAATGGTGTATTCTGGGCTGTCTATAATACGCTGGTAATTCATGGCATTTATTTATCTTGACGAAGCAAATGTTCCTTCGCTCCGCTTATGATGTGTTTTATAGCCAAAAGGTAAGCAAACAGTTAGCAATATTTAGCTGCAGCTATAGTGTGCTGAATGCTTTATAAACTAAAACGCCTAGACAGCTTCTTTTTGAAAGCCGTGTAGGTGTTTTAGTTTAGGGATGTGTGTGTCGTAATAATAGAAGCAGAGTTGCGTTATACTTACTGTGCTGCAGTGTACTGCTAACGCACATGATGAACAGTGTCAATGCTGTAGCTTCATAAGCTATAAGCACTGATGTGATTAATCAAGATTAATTTTTGGTGTAATATATGTCACCATTCGTTACCAGCTTCGGATAGCCATTATCGCATCCGGCGGCTTTGTGGGCATTGGATTCACACTTAAGCGCGTACGCGCCGTACGGCATCTGACTCCCGGGTTTGCCGCAGGGGGTTATGCTGTAGCAGCATGTACCGGTCGACGGGCATTTAGGGGCTGCCTTGAGATATTCAGCGTCTACTAGCATCTCCACCGTAATATCGGAGGTCGCTGGATGTCTAATCAAATACGTCTCCAGCGCGGTATCGATGGCTTTCAGATTCTGGACGCAGCCGGTGAGCTGTCCCTCTGCCCGGGAACGCATAAAGCTGGGAACGGCAATGCTGGCAATAACTCCGATGATGGCGATAACTATCATCATTTCAACCAATGTGAAACCGCGGCGCCGATAAGTAGGGGGCATCATAATAAACTTTTCTTTCTCCTGGTATTGGGCTTTTATTACAGCGCTTTGGTATTTAGCTTTCATAACCGTAGCGTTGTATTTTGTAAAATATAACGCTACGGGCATAAATCCTTTATTATACAGGGGAATATTTATACTATTTTTGGGCGCAATGATATGGAAGCTTTGCTCGGATAATACAACAATACGCCGGGAAGGTGCGTGTCGCACTGTTCTCGGCGTATTGTTGTGTATGCCTTATGCCGTTAATGCGGCTGGCTGTTATTTAGACGCTGATCTTCACGCGGCTGCCGCCATCTCTGTCCTTGGTGACCACGATCTGCTTTTCGATGAGGTGCTTTAACTCGGCTACGTGGGAGATGATGCCCACCAGGCGGTGGCTTCCCGTTAATTCCTGCAGAGTGTTGTACGCCTGCGCCAGCGATTCCTCGTCCAGAGAGCCGAAGCCTTCATCGACGAACATGGTGTCCAAATGCACACCTCCTGCCGAGGACTGAACCTCGTCTGCCAGGCCTAAGGCCAGCGATAGGGAGGCCTTGAAGGATTCTCCGCCGGAGAGAGTCCTGACGTCGCGTCTGCTGCCGTTGTAGTGGTCGATGACGTCTAGCTCCAGACCAAACTGGGACTGCTTGTTGCTCGTCTCCCGGCGGCGTTCCAGCTCATACTGCCCGCCAGACATGGCCCTTAGGCGCTCGTTGGCCTTGCGGATGATGCGATCGAAGTAGGTCGTCTGCACATAGGTCTCCAGCATGATTTTTGTCTTGCCGGCGGTGTTGCCGCTGGCCGTATCGCTGAGAGCCTTCATCCAGGAGGATTTATGCCGCAGCTCTTCAAGCTTTTGGCTCTGGGTGCCGATGTGCTCCAGGATACCGCTGTTGACGGTGAGACGGGTATTAATGCTTTCCTTCTCGGCGGTCAGGGCTTGAGTTTGTACCTGCAAGGCCTGTTGCTCTGCCTGCAGCTTCTCTTTGTCTGGCTTGACCGTCTGGCTGAGTCTGTCGCTTAGCTGTTTTATGCGGCCTTCGCATAGGCTGCGCCTATTATTGGCCAGCTCTAGAGCCTTTTGCGCCGTCTCGATGCCGTTTTGGATGGCCTTCTGTTCTCTCTGCAGGCGTTCCTGTTCGGCTAAGAGTGCCTTTCTGTCGGCGAATTGCAGCTTGGCGGCTTTGGCGTCTGTCTGTTTCTGTATCTCTTCGCTTTGGGCTTGCAGCGCGCTTATCTCTTTCTCCAGATCCTGACATTTCTGCCGGACCTTTTCCAGAGCTTTCTCCTGCTGGGGAATCTGTTCGTCCAGCTCGGCCTTGCGTTTTAAGTCCTGTTGCGTGCGCTTTAGATCTGCGGCCTTGCCCTTTTGTTTCAGGGCCAATTCGCTGTAGCGCAGACGGGCGCTGCTGATAACCTCGTCTAAATCGGACTTCTGCCATTCCTGCGGCAGCTTCTCCGTCAGCTCCTGCCTGGTTTTTTCTTCCTCGCCTTTGGCTTTTGCGGCGTCAGAGCTGGCTTTTTCTGCAGTCTTCTGCTCAGCCTCAGCGCGTTTTTTGGCCGCTTCCAGCTCGGCTCGGTTTACGGCGTGTGCTGACGGACGGGCGGGGCAGGGGTGCTCCAGAGAACCGCATACGGGGCAGGGCTGATTGTCCTTAAGCTGCTCTGCTGCCAGTATGCCAGCCTGCTCGTCGAAATAAGCGTTGTGCTTGGCGTTGTAAGCCTCCTGCGCCTGCTCGCAGTTCTGGCGTGCGGCCTGGTAGGTTCGCTGTAATTGGTGCAGTCTGGCAGCTTTATCTTTGCAGGAAACGGCCAATTTGCCCAAAGCTTCCAGATCGGCCAATTGAGACTGTATCTTTTCTATGGCCGCTTTTAGCTCGGCTTGGTCGGCACCGGCGTTTTCTAGGCACTTGGCTTCGGCTTTTAGGTCTTGCAGGCCTTTGTCTAAGGTCTGGCAAAGAGGATTGTGGTGCTGCTGATCTTTTCTGGCTTTTTTTATACTCGTCTGCAGCTCAGCCAGGCGGCGGCGATCGTCTTCCAAGGCGTCGTACTCCGGCAGCTGCGCGTCCAGCTCGGCTATGCGCTTGCCTAGCTCCTCGCTCTCCGGCTGGCGCGCTTTAGCGGCAGCAAGCTGCTCTTCCCCAGTTCTGCATGCGCTTTCAAGGCTGATATGCTCCTGCTGGGCCTTGCCTAGCTCGGCGGCGTCTTTTTCCAGAGCTTCAGCTTTGGTCAGCTCGGCGGTCACCTGGCGCCCTTGCTCATCGAGCTGCTTAAGAGACTGTTCGCTACTGGCATAGCTTTGCCGATCCTCTTCGATAATTCTGCTTAGTATGCTCAGTATGTCGTCAGCAGGCATAGCTGCGCCCAGCTCTTGCATACGCTCCCACTCTCCGTGCAGCTCGCTGCTTTCCTGGCACAGCGAACCGCTGAGCTCCTGGGTAATGCTCGTTTGGAGCTGTTCGCGCTCTCTGTTTACTCTTTTTGCGTCTTCGCTCAGTCTGTTCTGAAGCTGCCTGAAATGCTCGGTTTTGAATATTTTGCTGAATATCGCCTGCCGTTCCTCGGTTTTGGCCAGGAGCAGCTTGAGGAAATCTCCTTGGGCGATCATGGCGATCTGCGAAAACTGAGCGCGATCTACGCCAAGAAGGTCGATTATTGCTTTATTTACATCGTTTCGATTGGTAAGTGTCCGGCGGTTGTCAGGAAATTCCAGCGTTGCTGATGCATCTTCAGTGGTCGTGCCCTCGCCTCGTTTGTACTTCCTTTCATAGGCTGGATTGCGCGTTACGCTATAACGCTTTCCGGCATACTCGAAGTCTAAGGTAACCTTGGTGGGAGTATCTTTGTCGGCGTATTTGGAGCGCAGCATGCTGGTCTCGCGGTTGACGCCGCTGGCCTCGCCGAAGAGGGCAAAGGTTATGGCGTCGAAAATTGTGGTCTTGCCGGCGCCGGTGTCTCCGGTGATAAGATACAGACCATCCTCGCCCAGCTTTTCAAAATCGACGGTGGTTTCTTTCGCATAAGGGCCGAAGCCGGTCATGGTGAGTGTAATGGGTCTCATTAGTCTTCCTCCCAGATGGAATTGATAAGGCTCTCAACGTAATCGCGCTGCTCGGAAGTGAACGGCTGTCCGTTCTGCTGCTCATATAGCTCTGCAAACAACTCGAGCGGAGATTTGCTCTCGGCCTGTTCCGCCCCGTCGATTACGTTTTGCGTGCGGGTGCGGGTGTTGTCGTAATCCATAGACATAATATTTGGGTAGGTGATGCGCAGCCTGGCCATGGCATCGGGGATGTCTTGTTCATCGGTCAGGGTAATGTGCAGATAGTCGTCGACCGCTGTGCCCTCGTAGCTGCTTCTGTCGGTTAGCTCCATGAAGGTGCCCTTCAGCTTGCGCATGTCGTGCGCAGGGCGGAGCGGCACGGTCTTAAGCTCAAATTCGCCTTTGGCCCCCAGGGTAATCACGCTGACCGATTTCTCCTGTTTGGCTTCGGAAAACGAGTATTTTAAGGGCGTGCCGCAGTAGCGGATGCGCGGCGAACCGCCTACGTTCTGCGGGCCGTGCAGATGGCCCAGGGCCACATAATCCAAGCCGTCGAAGACGCTGGCGTCTACGTTGTCGGCGCCGCCCACACTGTTCTCAGAGTCCGAGCGCTCGCTGCCGGTGATAAACTGGTGGGTGATAAGCACGTTGCGCTGCGAGTAATCAATATTCATGTGGGCAAGGGCTGTCCGCACAGCGTCTGTGAAGGAAGCAGTCTCCTCTTCGGGGAAGGCCTGACGCACCTGAGCGGGGCGGACGAAGGGCAGCATATAAAAATATACCGGTCCGTGCTGGTCTTCCATAATTACCGGGGCAACCGAGTCCTGCTTATATACCGGGGATATGTGCAGGCCGTTTTGGCTCAGCAGACGGGAGGCAAAGGCCAGACGCTCTGGGGAGTCGTGGTTGCCGCTTATCATTAGAATTGGGTAGCGCTTAAGGCTGCAGAGGAAATCGTCGAGAGCCGGTACGGCTTCGGCAGGAGGCACGGTCTTGTCGTAAACATCGCCGGCGATAATGACAGCGTCGGGATTTTCAGCATCGATGATGCTTTTAATCTGATTGAGGATGAATACTTGGTCATTTAGCAGGGAATAGCCGTTTAGGCGTTTGCCGATATGAAGATCAGATAAATGAATTATTTTCATTTTACCTCCTCAAATTACTTATAGTTAAAGCTCACAAATAAGCAGAATAATAGCTTCAGATAGATAGTATGCCTGCTCGCATGATGGGCGACTGTAACGGGTAGTTCTATGTCGATGTTTAAAATCCTGCAATAAGTGTAAAAAAATAATAGCTATAACTTGACTGTAATACATGCATATAGTCAAGATACATTAATTATGAGCATTTCGTTGTTTATAATGACAGTCTGCTTAGCTGCGCTTTTTCTGAAATTATTTTTCTGAAAGAAAAGAAGAAACGGCATCTTTATAGGGGCATGTCGTTTGATTAGGTATATGCAGGTACAATCAATGGCTGTCGTTTGCAGATTATAGCGCGTAACCAGTTCCGCGCGTGGCGCATCTGAGCGAAGCTGTGCCGGCGCGGAAGCTGGTGCAGCGCGAATATGTTAGCGAAACACTGACTAAATGGCATTGTTTTTAGGGAAAGTCATAATGTTAAGCTAGCTGACGCTAAGTTACCGACATTGATTGGGCTATAGTTTGCCAGCTTGGTAAAAGGTGATTCTTTAATGCTGTGTAATGATTTGGTTTGGCGCTTGGGGCAGACCTCGACGCTACATAGTTGTTGTATGCGATTTGATAATTGCAGCTGCAGGTGTATGACTGAATCCGCGTATGGCACCTATAAGCGCAGCGAAGCAGTGCTGGCGCAGAAGCTGGCTCCGCGCCAATAGGTACATTTGCATACTGTTAAGTAAATGATATTGATGTCAGGGAGATATAACGATGCGCAAACAAATCAAGGGCAACGTCAGTTGGGTCGGCTACCTAGATTGGGAGCTAGAGTCCTTCCATGGCGATGACTATTCCATATTCAATGGCTCCAGCCAGAACGCTTATCTTATTGAAGAGGAAAAGACGGTTCTGATCGATACCGTGTGGACCCCGCACCGCTTCGACTTTATAGAGAATCTGCGCCAGGAAATCGATCTGCACAAGATCGACTTTATCGTGGCGAACCATGGCGAGTGCGATCATTCTGGCTCGCTGTCAGCCTTGCTGGAGGAAATTCCCGGAACACCCATCTGCTGCACTGCCAGCGCGGTTAAGAGCCTCGAAGGCCAGTACGGCAAGCGCGGCTGGAATTTCCAGGTCGTCAAGACCGGCGACAGTGTGGACATCGGCAACGGCAAAAAGCTGATCTTCGTAGAGATGAAGATGCTTCACTGGCCCGATTCCATGGCTACCTATATGACCGGAGATAACATTCTCTTCTCTAACGATGCCTTTGGCCAGCACTTCGCGGTGGCCGAGCTGTTCAACGATAAGGCCAATCCTTGCCTGCTCTGGAGAGAGGCCATTAAGTATTATACCAACATTCTCAACCCGTTCTCCATGCTGGTGGCCAAGAAGCTGGATGAGA